>JBMFWM010000038.1:0-15951 GCA_049965275.1 Thermoplasmata archaeon
ATGAGACCATAAAATTAATAAACGTCTATTAATTTTATAGCTTGATCTATGTCAAAGGTCAAACTGAACAAACGGGAAGACCTCGACGAAGTTGCTAGCTACGACGAACTTGACAAAACAGTTTTTGGTGAGGAAACAGACAAGAAAAAATCAGGGAGTAATTCTCGTCCTGTCCCTAGGAAATAGTATCGCTTCCCTTATGTTCTGAAGGTTCAGTATAATAAGGGAGAGTCTTTCTAGACCTAGGCCCCAACCTGCGTGGGGAGGCATTCCGTACCTGAATGCGTTTAGGTAGAAGGAGAAATCATCAGGATTAAGATTCTTTGACCTCAATCTTTCCTCGAGCATTGCTGGATCATGCACCCTCTGGGCCCCTGAAGTGATCTCGAATTCCCTGTATTGGAGGTCGAAAGAATTGCTGACGGTCTCGTCACCTGGTTTTGGATGCGTATAGAATGCCCTAAGTGAAGAAGGCCATTCTGTGATGAAATAGAATCCAGGGAATTCAGCCCCAATCAGTTTAAGCTGCTCTGGAGTGAAGTCATCACCGAATTTTACCGCCTCGCCATGGGAATCAAGCTTCCTGATGCATTCCCTGTAAGTGATCTTCGGGAAATCTCCCTCGGGTACCTCTATCTGCTGGCTGAGTGCTGCAACAAGATCCGGCCTGTGCGACACAAGATGCCTGAGTCCGTGTTTTATGCCTTCCTGAAGCATATGCATTGCATCATGATGATCGGCGAAACCCATCTCTATATCTATCGACGTGAACTCGTTCAGGTGCCGTGGGGTGTTATGCTTCTCCGCCCTGAAGGCAGGGCCAACCTCAAACACCCTGTTCATGCCGGCCGAGATAAGTATCTCCTTGTAAAGCTGTGGCGACTGGTTCAGGTAGGCCTGCTTCTCAAAATACTGCACCGGGAAGAGATCGGCTCCTCCCTCGGTCGCGGCTGCCACTATCTTGGGCGTATGGACTTCAACAAACCCTGACCCGTGAAAGAAATCCCGCATTCCCCAGAGAAGTTCGCTTTCTGTCCTGAATATCAGGGCCACTTCTGGTTTCCTCAGGTCAAGGAACCTGTTTGTCAGCCTAGTCTCTATATCTGCACTGACCGGATCTATGATACCTAGAGGGAGAGGTGATTTTGATGCATTGAGCACCTTTATACTCTTAGCAAGCACCTCAATACCGGATTTACTCTGTGTCTTTCTTGTCAGGCTTCCAGTTACAGTGATGACCGTTTCCCGAGTCATCTGTGCAAGCTTGTCATAGCCTGAGGTCGTGTCTGGCTTGGATGTTATCTGTATAGTTCCGGTGTGATCCCTCAGCACAAGAAATGAAATATTCTTGAGGAGCCTGATTTCCTGCAGCCATCCATTAAGTACTACTTCTTCTCCCTCTTTGATGTTCCTGAGGTCTGATACTGTTACAGCCACGATTTGGGATTGCATTGATATGCTAAATCTTATCGCTATTCAGGAATCTCGCCCAAAGATATCGTGTTATAATGAATCCCGCCTTTAATGCGCGAAAGGTTAATTCAATTGTTAACAATTTGAGTGTAATGCGATTAATGGCTCCTCGGATCCTGCTGATTCTCGGCATCGTAACTTTGCTCCTGGCAACCGGACTAGCAGGGATAGCGCATGCTTCGGGCACGCAGAAGCAGGTTGTGGTTCTTAATTTTCAGGAAGCGGTGGATCCGGGAAGTGCCGCATTCTTTAAATCCAGCCTGCTTGGATTATCCCCGTCGACTGTCGGTGCTGTTGTCATAAACATGAATACCCCCGGCGGCTATATATCTGAGATGCTGCAGATGATCTCATATATCAACCAGACAGAGCACAATGGGATTCCCGTATACACATATGTGGATCCTTCCGGCCTCGCGTCCTCCGCGGGTTCTTATATAGCCATGGCGTCTGACTATGTATTCATGGGTCCGGGATCTTCAATCGGACCAGCAGCGCCCGTAGTGCTTGGCGGGTCCAGCAGCGAAACCACCGCAATGATGCAGCTTATGACCTACCTCGCTACGGTGCATGGAAAGAATGTGTCCGCAGCGCTTTCAATGATAGTTTCTGAGGCAACGTACAGTTCCACCCAGGCTCTTGCCCTTAACCTCATAGATGGGCAGGCGAACAACATATCCTCATTCCTTCAGATAGAAGGGCTGGCTTCTTCACAGAACGCACCGAATGTTGTTGTCCTGAACCCCAATTCATATGATAATTTCCTGACATTCCTGAGCAACTCTTTTGTTGATGGCATACTCATAACGATAGGAGTGCTTGCGATTCTGCTTGATATCTATCATGGCAGCATTATACTGAGCGTCGTCGGCCTTATAATGATCGGACTCGGGCTGATTGGAGCTGAGATCATCGGCGCGCCATTCATTGGACTGATTTTTCTCATAATTGGCGCAGCTCTCATACTCTTTGAGTTCAAGACTGGACATGGTTTTATGATGATCAGCGGCATTGTTGTTAGCGTGATTGGTGCCTTCCTTCTTACCCCAAGCTACATAACTTACTCGCCGAGCGCAAGTTCTTCGTCTCCATTCAGCGAGGCCAATCTGTTTGTTGCCGCAGGCATAATAATTGTAGCTTTCATGGTTGCCTACTATCTTCAGTATATTATAAGATCACTTGGAAAGAAGAAGTACACAGGTCTGGAAGGCATGATAGGCCAGCAGGTTGAGGTCAAGGAGGAGCTCATTCCAGAAGGGTGGGTCTCATACGAGGGACAGCGCTGGAAAGCCAGGCTGATTTCCGGGGACAAGGCAGTCGTCGGTGAGAAAGTAATTGTGCGCTCAAATGAAGGGTTGACTCTCCTGGTCGAAAAGAAGTGAGATTACAAGAATTTTTTATTCTTGTATAATATCATGCAAACCTTCATGAACATTCTTGGATTCGATGTTGGAGGCACAAAGATCTCAGCAGTTCTTGGTGACGAGAAAGGCAAGATCAGGGCGACAATAAGGAAGCCGACGATAAAGCACCTTGGCAAAAACAGGCTGAGGGATCAACTCTTTGAGATTGGCGATCAGCTCCTCAAGGAGAACAATATCAAGAAACTGGATGGCGTCGGCATTATCTTCGCCGGTCTTGTGGATAGGGCGAAGGGCATGATAATCACATCCCCCAATATACTTGGCCTTGACAACTTCATGATAGTTGCCGCATTGAAAGATCACTTCAGGACAAATGTAATCCTGGAAAATGATGCCACAGGCGCAACAATAGCCGAAAAACTCTTCGGATCCGGGAGGAATTCAGATAATTTCCTTTATCTTACGCTGAGCACTGGTATTGGCGGTGGTGCGTTCGTGAACGGCAAGCTGATGCGCGGGCAGCATGGTCTTGCAGGTGAGTTCGGGCATATGGTTATAATGTCCAACGGCTCGACCTGCGGTTGTGGAAGAAAAGGCTGCTTGGAAGCGATTGCCAGCGGAAAGAGCATAAGCAGGAGAGTTTCAGAGAGCATTACAGCAGTTCGTGATTCTGAGATTTTATCGAAGATTGAGCCGAGGGACCTTAGCGCTGAGAAAATCTTTGATGCAATGAGAAAGGGCGATATGCTCTCCAGGCTCATTGTCGAGGAGACGATATATTATCTGTCAATCGGAGTGGTGAACATTGCATGTGCTTTCGATCCCGAAATAATAATCATAGGAGGGGGCGTCAGCCTGGCAGGCAATGACCTGTTCAAACCCCTGCGAGATGCTGTCAGGGAAGAGTTCAAGGCCATGTCCCGGCCCCTTAAGATAGTGCAGGGTCTCAAGAATGGAGGAGACCTTGCGGCGATAGCAGTCGTTCTCTATAACAACGAGAATAATTCGCTGAACTGAAGCCTCCTCATCCCAGAAGTTTAAGTGCGCTCCTGTACATTATTTCTGTTCCGAATTTGAGTGCATCCTCGTCCACGGAGAAAGTAGGCGAATGGTTGGGGCTAGTTATCTTTTTTGCCTCGTTGCCGGTACCAAGAAAATAGAAAGATCCCGGTATTTCCTTGGTGAAGTATGAGAAATCTTCTCCGCCCATCGCAGGATCCGGATGAAGAACGTGATCTTTTCCAACTACTTCTGAAGCAACCTCGTCTACGACAGCAGTAATCGATGGATTGTTGACGAGAGCCGGATAACCTTCAATATACTCGTACTCGTAAGTGGCGCCATATGCTGTGCAGAGCCCACTGAGTAGTTTCTCTATCTCTTCTCTCACTTTTGTCCTGATCCCTGGGTCAAATGTCCTGACAGTCCCAGTCAACTCCGCATGTGCCGCAATTATGTTATATCTGTAACCGGAATTTAGTGTTCCCACTGTCACCACAGCAGGCTTGAAAGCCGGAGTCATCCTGGAAACAATGCTTTGCAGTACATTCACGAAATAACTTGCAATCAGGAGTGCATCTATCGCCTTGTCCGGTTCAGATCCATGACCACCCTTCCCATGTATATGGATCCTGAATTCATCTGCGTTAGCCATTGCCACTGTCGGATATGTGGCGACATAGCCTGACGGAATAGTGGATATGACATGCTGCCCGACGATTGCATCAACGTTGCGAAGGTAACCCTCATGGATAAAATCAACGGCGCCTCCTGGTGGCTTCTCCTCTGCTGCCTGGAATATCAGCCTCACTGTACCATGCAGTTTTTCCCTCTCCCTGGCAAGTCTCTTGGCCACACCAAGCAGCATCGCAATGTGTGCATCATGACCGCAGGCGTGCATAACTCCCGTGTGTTTTGAAACGAAACTTTCAGTATTCTCTTCCGTCACAGGGAGGGCGTCGATGTCTGCCCGCAGTGCTACCGTCTTTCCTGGTAAACCTTTGATATCGGCTACAAGGCCGGTCTTACCTACAGATTTTACTACCAGCCCAAGTGCCTCGAGCTCCTCCCTGATCTTCCTGGAGGTCTGGACTTCCTCGAAGCTGAGCTCAGGATTTTCATGAAAGTGCCTCCTCATCCGAATCACGTATGCGTTGTTTTCTTCCGTCTCTGCCATGTTAATCATAACAACATTCGTAGGAAGTACATATAAAATCCCCCGGATCATAGGTACAGCCTATTATAGCAACATGAAATATCGGAATTCATAGAATTGGAGAATACAACTGCTGTGCCTTCGGTAACAGATGAAAAATGTGCTCCAGTTCAACAGGGGTGCGATGATTGCAGTACAAGTGGGTTGCGCTGAGCAACACAACGATCGCGATTCTAATGTCCTCGCTTGACACAAACATTGTTGTGATTGCACTTCCGACGATAGCCCGCAGCCTACAGGGAATGAATGCACTGGATGTTTTGTGGGTACTTTTAGGTTACCAGTTGATAGTTGCTTCTGTCCTTGTCAACTTCGGAAGACTTTCAGATATTTTCGGCCGAGTAAGGCTCTACAAGATGGGTTTTGCCATCTTTACTATCGGATCCGGTCTATGCAGTATATCACAGACTGGGACGGAACTGATAGGTTTCCGGCTCATCCAGGCAATCGGAGCAGGATTCCTGTTCTCCAACAGCGCTGCCATAGTCACCGATGCATTCCCTCCGCAGGAAAGAGGAAGTGCACTAGGAATTAACCAGATATCTATCGTAGTCGGGTCAGTGCTGGGCCTTATACTGGGCGGTGTGCTGACAAGCCTTGTGGGGTGGTCTTCAATTTTCTGGGTTAATCTGCCAATAGGGACTTTTGCCACATTGTGGGCCCACTTCCGCCTTAAGGAGATAAGTTCACCTCCGCATACCAGCAAGAAACTTGACATTTCTGGAAACTTAACGTTTGCCGGTGCTCTCGTTACTGCTCTTCTTGCACTCACCCTATACGCCATTGTGGGGATATCCCTTCTGCTTACTTTTGAGATGCTTGGCCTGTCGGCGCTGTTCTTCATACTCTTCTTTTTTGAGGAAAGGAGGGCCACTGATCCGATGTTCGATCTCCCCCTTTTCAGGAACAGGATCTTCTCAATAGGGAATGAGACAATCTTCCTAAATGCATTATCCCGGGGATCTTTCACCCTTGTCATGGTTTTCTACCTGCAGGGTCCGATAATGCATTTCACTCCTCTTCAGGCAGGTATATTCCTGATCCCGCTGTCAGTGGCTCTTTCAATAATGGGGCCAATAAGCGGAACTTTATCAGACCGATACGGAAAGAGGCTGTTTGTCATTGCCGGGCTTGCATTATCCACGATAGGATTCCTGATACTAACAAATATAAGCGGAGTCTTGAACTTCTATAGCCTCATAATTCCTCTTGCGCTGATTGGAGCGGGGATGGGGATCTTTGCTTCACCAAACAGGGCATCAATAATGTCAGCCGCTCCTCCGGAAAGGAGAGGGCTAGCTTCTGGAATAAGTACAACGCTTGTAAACGTGGGAAATACAATGAGCATAGGAATCGCTTTTATACTAATGAGCGGCTCAATCCCGCGGGACGCTCTCGATTCAATATTTGCCGGGACATCGTCAGGTCTTCTGACGGGGAGCCTGACAGACTTCGTCCATTCAGTGCATATAGTTTTTATCGCTTCTGCCGCAATGCTTGTGCTTTCAATAGCGCTCTACTTGACATTCGCCAGGAAGAGTATGTGGGAGCATGCAGTCGTTTACTGAGCCTCGGCCCACACTGGTCATCTGATTCCGATCATATGACTGCCAAAACAGGCTTATTCAATTTCTAAAGCTTCCGGTAGGCTCTTATGAACCTCTGTGCAGCATTGAAGTTACCCGCGACGAAGAACCACAGTAGGATCACTGTGGATGGCGTTATCAGGATACCGTACACAGTATAGGAAAAAGGGATCACTATCTGGAGAATTGAAAAGATGAATATCAGAAGGAGCCTGTCTGCCCTTCCTACGATTCCGGAATAGTCCCGGCCAACCCCAAGAGCCTGGCTCTGGGTGCCCATATAACTCGTCAGAAGGATACCTTCCAGGCCAAGGAAAGCATAAGCCGGATGGGAAAAAACGCTAAAACCAATCCCTGCTGACAAGAGAATATCCGAGACCCTGTCAAGAAAATGATCCACCAGATCTCCACGCTTTGATGCCAGGGTTCTCATCCTTGCAACCTTCCCGTCTATTGCATCGAAGAATGCCGAGATCATTACGAAGACCGGTGCTAGATACAGCAGGTCACCGGAAATCAGGTAAGCTGCTGCGAATGCTCCTGCAAACACAACTGAGAGCGCTGAAAGAAAATTAGGATTGAGACTGGAAAACGGCCTCGCAACCATTTCAACGTACTTATCAGAAGCCTCCCTCTTAGAATCCAGTGCCAATTTATCTCTTTACAGTTAAAGTCTCTCCTTCTATAATTTTATTCATGACTGCCGCGACGGATTCGGATATGTTCTTTCCACTCAAGTTACAAGTCGCAATGCGGCCGGTCGGAAGGCTATCAAGCGCTTCGGATCTGAAAATTTCCATTTCCGAAGCTTCAATGTTTTCCGCTATCTTTTCTCTGCTGTAGCCTGCAAGTTTCATCCTCTCTTCAAGCGTTCTCGAATCGTTCTTCAGTATTATCACATAATCACACTTCAGAAGATGGCTGTAATGGCCTTCTATTACCCGGGGGAATAAACGCATCTTGTCATTCATGCAGTCAATGTCCACTATACCGCTCTCAAGGCAACCCAGCGAATCGGCAAGACTGTCTGCTGAGATGCATTCAATCCCATTGCGATTAAGCTCGGCGCATATTGTTGTCTTTCCAGATTTAGGAGGTCCGGTTATGCATATCATGTGTTTTACACTCCCTCCTGAATGGACGCGACAAGATGCCTTCTGCCCGCAACTGGTGCCTCGTAACTGTCCCTGCAATGTGATCTCTTTACCTCAGTATAGGCAGGTAATATCGTATGATATGAGCAGGCAGGACACCTGAAGCTGTTTCTGCCGGCATTCTGCATCCTTGAGCCGCATTCCCGACAGGCGGGATTGGATCTTATAAATACCCTGGATCTTTCAATTATGCTTACCTTCTCTATGTTCATTTTACTTTCCATGAAGGATCCAAATAGTTTAACATAGTCGCCAACCTGAATATCCTTCACAAGGAGCCTCATGCTTTTGGAGGGTTCAAATATGGCTGCCTTGTATTCTTTCCCCTTGTAAAAGAATGTGAAAAACCAGTGCCCGCCCTTGATTGCTTTGGGAATAGATGTAACTGTTGCATTGAACGCGTATGAGGAAAGCTCCTCAAAGCTTTCAAACGATTCCTGATAATGGTCATCCGTCGCCTGGTTCGTCTGGTAAAGCAGGTATCCCGTAAACCCGACAGGAAAACCTGATGCAACCTGTACGGGGAAGTCTAGGATTCTTACCGGATCGGTTGTTCGAACGCCGCACAGGACTGGTGTTCTTGGAGATGGGAAAATTGCAGCATGCCTGTTTTCCTCATCATAGTTGTTGAAAGTACCGGGAAAACTGTTCGCCAGATCGGCAATTTCCCTCTGCAACTCCTTTGAAAGATGCTGCGGGTGCGGAGAACTGTAAAGTATCATCTCGTAGGTACTCTTTTCAGCAGGCCAGCTCAGTGCGGCAAGAGCGCCTATGAGTCCTCTCCCGTTCTTTGCAGACCTGTATACCATGCCCATGTCTCTGATGTTTCGTAGAGTGCTGTCAATGGGTACAACCGATCTCACTGTGTCGAAGTAATAGTAAGTGTCGGGCTTTTCCCTCGCAATGATCATGCCCGGGTTTGTCTTTTCATCCTTCAGGTTTGCCTCCTGGAGCACTACTCTCCAAGCTGCATCGGCAATATGATCATAATCTGAAATATCATCAACAATGTTGGACGAGAAGATTGGTTTTCCACCATATTCGCCAATTTTTGTTTTTGCTCCATGTGATATACCGATCTCCGCGCAAAGGGCTGCGTTACCCCGGGTCTTGAACGGTATGTTGGGGTTCAGGCGAACTAGCCTTGGATATCCTTTCACATTCAGGTTGAGATCGGAGAGGATGTGAAGCATGAGATGAGTGGTGCAACCCCCATCGCTTCCATCTGTGTCATCAAGAGCAATAAGCAACTATTCTCCATACCTCCTGTTCCTTAGCTGGAAATTCCTGATTGCCCTCAGGAAGTCAATGTGCTTCAGGTCAGGCCAGTAAACATCGGTGAAATAAAGCTCAGAGTATGCAGACTGCCAGAGGAGGAAGTTTGAAACGCGCTCTTCGCCACTTGTCCTGAATATAAGATCCGGATCGGGGACGGATGAGTCATAAAGATAGTTCCTGAAGAGGGTCTCATTGATATCATTTATCTTTATTTTCTTGGCAAGGACATCGCCTGCGATCCGCTTGATGCCGTCAAGTATCTCCTCCCTGCCGCCGTAGCCTATGGCCAAGTTCAGCCTGAAGTTTTCATATTTTGACGTCAATTTTTCGGCATTTCTGATTGTCCTCTTCAGATAATCCGGGAGTTGTTTCTTCTGCCCAATAACGCGGACTTTTATACCGTTCTTCTTTACACGCTCGTCCTTCATCAGTTCCTGCATGGATCGGTCAATTAGCCGGAACAGAAAGTCAACCTCTTCTTTGCTTCGCTTCCAGTTCTCAGTGGAGAAACCGTATACTGTGACGACCTTTATGCCGATGTCCATGCACCACTGGAGCACCTCCTCCAGCTTGTCCTTGCCTTTCACATGACCGTCGTTCAGCGGAATGCCCTTTTCTGATGCATATCTCCTGTTGCCGTCCGTAATTATCCCAAGATGCTTCGGGATAGGCAGTTTCTTTATGTCCTCGATCAGAACCTTTTCGTAAAGGTCCGAGGCCATCTGGCCGATCTTATCAGAAATGGTCATGCTCTTTGAAGTTAATTTCAAACGCATATTTAGAGTGTCTTTCGCAGCGATAGAGATACAAGTGACTCGGCAGGAGAATACCCATGAACGATTCTCTTGTCTAAGACGGTGAGCCCGGCATTCCTTATCTTTTCCATATTTTCCTCTGTATCAGATACGCTGCCAATTATGTAAAGATGAATGGTGCCGTCATCCTTCAGTGATGCTTTCGCAATATCGAGAAAACTCATGCTTTGTTGTGGCAGGTTCATAATTATCCTGTCGGCTTTTGGAAGATTTGGCATAATAGTCTCAGCTTTACCCAGCACAGGCGATATTACGCCCCTCAGTTTGTTCAACCTGATACTCTCCTCCATGAACTTTATGGCGTCAGGATTTGAATCTATGCATGTTATTTCCACATTCCTTATCTTAGCGATTATGATTGCAAATGGCCCTATTCCGGCGAACATGTCAATAATGTATTCTCCATCGCGGACCTTTCTGGCCAGCCTCATCCTTTCCGTTGCAAGGCGAGGGGAAAAATAGACTTTGCTGATATCCAGAAGAAACCTGGTCTGGTTTTCTGTGTGAAAGGCAGATGTCTTCTTGTCACCAGCAAGCCATTTCAGCTGCCTTGTCCTGTATTCACCATGGATGCCGGAATCCAGCCAGACGGAGGTGACACCGCTCCCAGCCTCGATGATCGCTTTACCCAGATCTGCCGCACGCTGCTGGTCCTTAAGCTTTATTATTGCTATATCACCAATTCTGTCATATGACCCCTTGATAGCTTGGGGGAGTGACTGGTGCTGCGGTAACCTAGGTTTCATTTCAACGACTTCCGCTCCTGGAATCACTAAGGGATAATCCTCGGCAAGAGGTATATACACATAGCCGCCTTCTGAAAAGACCCTGGACTCCTGAGAAATGCATTTTCTGCTCTTCAGGTCAAGGATAATGTCCTGGGCCTTCTCCCTCTGCACTTTCAGGTGCTTCTTGAGCCCGTCTTTGCCAGTATCGATTTTGCTGATGTTATCACGTCCCTGCTGAGTTTTGTAGAGAATCCGTATATCCTGGAAATTACAGACTCATCCGCCCCTGAGATCGCTTCAAGGCTGGTCAGCCCTGCAGAATAAAGCCTTCTGGCCCTTACTCTACCGATGCCAGGCATAAGGGTGAGCGGTATAATCTCCTCCTTCACACCTTCCTTTATTCTGAAGTTGAGGCTTTCCAGCTCCTTCCTGATTTCTGGCTTGAAGCTGTTTGCAAGCCTTGCAAGGGAATATGACAGCCAGTCCGCTGAGTTGGCAACAGACTGGACATCTCCCGGTCCCACCCTGAACTGTTCGCATATGCTTCTCATGGGCGTTTCGGAAATCCATTCCTTGAGCAGCATAGCTGTTTTTGCAGCACTGTAATCTGAATCGTCATACGTTGTTGATCCGATCTTATCCAGGAAGTATTCTGCCATGGTATAGTCCTCATTGTTCGCATTGACTGGAATCATGTCCGGGCATTTTGCCAGGTTGAAGAGCGCAAGCTCTTCGGAATGTTTACCCTTCAGGTAGTCCATCAGTATAATGGCACTCTCCGGATTAAGGTATAGATCAGCCGTTGCCTTGCCGAATTCAGTGGCTATCAGCCTGCCTCCCCTGTCCCGGATCAGGTCGTTGTCAGCAAGGAACCTTATTGATGCGCTTATCATGCCGTCGGCGTTAGAAATTGGATTCTGGAATGCAAAGAGCGTGTTCCTGTAAAAATTGCCTATCTCCTCTGCCGAGTTACCCATGCCCATTGCGACAAGAGCCAGCGAGTTGAATCTTATCTGCTCCGGTGTTCCCGATCCTGACATTGTAGGTTCGATTTCCATTGTGAAATAGTCCAGGGCCCTGCGGAAAGAGTTGCTGGAAGCTGCGTACAGATAGGCATATCCCTCGGTATCGTATTTCGGTCTTCCCGCCCTGCCCAGCATCTGGAATATTTCCCTTGCTGGAAGATATTCGCTCCTCCCGTTCTGGTATCTTGTGATATCACGGATTATGACGCATCTTGCCGGAAGGTTCACGCCGGCTGCAAGCGTAGGGGTTGCAACCAGAACCAGAAGATCGCCGTTTTTGAAAAATGACTCTATGCCTGATCTGACCGGGTTTGAAAGCCCTGCATGATGGAAGCATACCCTGCCTGCAAGGCAGCTGTTTATCTTATCGCTGTAAGGATCATCTTCGAGATTCATAATGGGTCCATGTCCTCCCAGCCTGTCCTGCAGGAACAGGGAAATCTTTGATGCAAGCTCCTCAGCCTTTTTCCTTGAACTGACAAATAGAAGGCACTGGCCCCCGTCGTTAACGGTTGACGCAATTGTTTCGAATACCACGTCTCCGGAGGACTCCTTTGAAGACTCATCCTCAAAAATTGTCATATTTCCATAAAGAACGCCTCGTTTTAGCTTCACAGGCCTGAAATCTGATGCCACGATGCCGCTGTCGAGCCATTCGCATAGGTCGTCAGGGTTCGATATAGTAGCGGAAAGGGCCAGTATCATTGTATCAGGATTGGCAACCCTGGCAGTGGTCAGGACCATCTCAAGCCTTGGCCCCCTCGATGGGTCCCCAATGAGGTGCGCTTCATCTGCCACAATAAGACCAACGTCAAATAGCATAGAGGGATCATGTCGTATCATGGAATCAGCTTTTTCGGATGTGCAGACAACAATATCATAATTGCGGATGAAAGACGCAGATGCGTCATAATCGCCGGTAGCTATCGTAAGCCGTACCCCAAGCTTTCTCAGCGCTTTCATCTCCTCGTATTTCTCGAAGGCAAGTGCCTTCAGAGGCACTATATAGAGGCACTTCCTGCCCGTCTTAATCATGTTGAATATTGCGGCATATGCTATCAGAGTCTTGCCCGCGGCGGTAGGCACAGTGACTATGAGATTCCTTGGGTCCTTCAGCTTGCCTAATGCCTCCTGCTGATGCGGGTATAACTCGAAGTTCCCTCCCACTGCCTCTATGAACTCCGGCGGGTAACCCAGATCAGACAGTTTCATCGTACCATTAGGGCAACAGGCTAAATAAGAATATTCTGATCAGTCACAAGCGAAGAGACAATGTTTTTCTAAGGTTTAGCATCCTTCATTGCATGAGCGGAAAAGTCAGGGTAACGATTAACGTTGCACAGAGCCTCAACGGCCTGATAGCGGGTAAATTTGGCCGGAGGGTGCAGATATCATCGGCGGAGGATTGGGGCAGGGTGCTTGACCTCAGGACAAAATCCGATGCTATCCTTATTGGCGCAAATACAGTCATCAACGATAACCCGGATCTATACACGGGACGCACTGACTCAAAGGATAAGCTGCCGATGAGGGTGCTCCTGGATGGTAGGCTATCGATACCGACACATTCAAGGATTTTCGATGGCCGCGGGAGAACCATTGTCTTCACGGCAAACAGGCAGAGAAAAATGCTGAACTGCGATATTGTCTATTCAGACGATATTCATATTCCGATACCTTTTGTTATCGATACCCTTGAAACAATGAATGTTAGAAATCTTCTTGTTGAAGGCGGTTCAATGGTGATAAACGAGTTCCTGAAGGCCGGTGTTGTAGATGATTTCTTTCTCTATGTAGGGAATATATTGATAGAGGGCGACGGAATACGGTTATTCGAACCCGCTATAACGCTTCCTGGAATTGTGCAATCCTGGGAAAGACTTGGTGACGGCTCCGTTGCCAGGCTAGATGTGGAAAAACTTATGGGAGATCTGGTGAAAAATGGAAGAAGGGGACCTTAGACTAAACTGGGCACGGGACCACATGGATGTGGTCGCGGCCATCAGGAAAAGATTTGTGAAGGAACAGCCGTTCAAGGGCATCAGGATTGGAATGGCACTGCATGTTGAGGCAAAAACAGGCATTTTTGCCCTCTTGCTCAAAGAAGGCGGTGCAGACGTACGCCTTTCATCCTGCAATCCGCTCAGCTCGGATGATTCGGTGGTAGCAGCCCTGAAGAAAACGTATGGAATGAAAGTTTTTGCAAAGAAGGGCGAGACAAGGGAAGAGTATTATTCGAACCTGAACAACGTGCTTGATCATTCGCCAAACATACTCATAGATGATGGCGGAGACCTTGTAAGGCTGGTGCACACCGAACGAAAAGATCTGATAAGCGGGATGTATGGCGGAAACGAGGAGACCACTACAGGGGTTGTTAGGCTACGTTCAATGGCTAAAGCCGGAGCGCTGAAGTTTCCTATGTTTGACGTCAACGATGCACAGATGAAGCATTTCTTCGACAACAGGTATGGTACCGGGCAGAGCGTTCTTGACGGCTTCATGCATGCAACTAACCTTCTTATTGCAGGCAAGAAAGTTGTTGTCGGCGGATACGGGTATTGCGGTCGTGGAATTGCAATGAGGATGCATGGTCTAGGCGGCAACGTAACTGTGACTGAAGTCGATCCGATAAAGGCCATAGAAGCCGTAATGGATGGTTTCAGGGTTGCGAAGATGCATGATGCACTTGCCGAGGCGGATATTGTTGTTACAGCCACCGGAATGAAGAATGTCATAACCACTAAGGATCTTGACAAGGCGAAGAATGGTGTCGTCTTATCCAATGCCGGTCACTTCAACAATGAGATCAACTTCGAAGATCTAGAGAAGAACTGCGTGAAGAAGGAAAGAGTCCGCGGTGATGTCGTCAGGTATCATCTCAAGTCAGGGAACTACGTGGACCTGATATCAGAAGGCAGGCTTGTGAATCTTGCATCCGGACAGGGGCATCCTGTCGAGATTATGGACATGAGCTTTGCAATTCAGGCACTGGTCGCCGAATATCTTGCCAAAAACCATGAGGGTCTTGTGCCGGATCTTTACAGCGTGCCGCAGGAAATAGACCAGGAAGTTGCAAAGATCAAGCTCTCGTCGCTTGGAGTGGAAATAGACAAGTATTCAGAAGAGCAGAAAAAGTACCTTGAGTCCTGGGAAGAAGGCACTTAAATTAGGTGGACAGGCAAGAATAAAATCCTGCGAAGTCTTACCCTCTTTGGCCTTGCCGGTGCAAGCAGCACATAAAGCCGCCGTAGCTCAGCCTGGTAGAGCGCGTGCTTGGTAAGCACGAGGTCGCGGGATCGAAACCCGTCGGCGGCTCTTATTTTAAACGCACCCTTCAATCAGACACTATAAGCAAGGATTAATTTTGAATCCTCAGCAATGTCGACATATGCTGGTTGTTGAGCCGGAGCCCGCAAATAAAGGTAATTAGCAAGGGAAACCGTTAAAACGCATTGTTGCTTAAGCTTCTTCTCCCATTATGGCACAAAGACATAGAATATACCTTGTGACCACGCCATGACTAAGAATGAAGAGCATTGGCAGCTAATGCCAGCAGTGATGGGTTGTCATTTATTTTTTTCTGAAGCTCCTTTTCTATCTGAACCCGAGGGATGCTCTCAAGAACACTTTTCAGGTATAAAATGTCAGGAAAAGTTATTGCATTGAAAAGGCACGCGACTCCACAGTTGTTACATCCAACCATGCAGTTATCAGGAAACATAACCACGGCTTTCCTATTGTCTGAATCATAACCGAAGACGTTACGCTTCTCGCCGCAAGTCACAACGCAAAGACTGCACCCTGTACACTTATCCTCATCGATTGTGGGATGCCAGTTTATGCCTTTCCTGTCCATTCCATGCCAGATTGCTAAGGGATTGCCGGCCTTAACGTCTGTCATGTACAAACTCCTCCAGATGGACAGAATGATCAGGATATTTTTCAAGCCTTTCCGCCAGGTCTTTTTTAACCTGCGGGAAAATTTTGTACTTGATCACGACTCCCCTGACGAATTTCTTAGGATCTTCAGGGAACGTGATTGCATCTTCTGCGCACAGCTTTCCGCAAGTCGTACAGCCGACTACACACTTACCAGGATTTGCGACTAGCGGACGTGATTTTTCCTTATTCCATCGGAATACATCGTTTCCACATGTTATGAGACACATTCCGCAGCCATCGCATTTGTTTGAATCTATAATAGGATGCCAAACAACGAGTTTCCTTTCAACGCCATGCCAGGTTCCATTCGCGGCCATGAAACATTTATTGTGCCTCAGTATATTAATGAATACCCTTGTATGTTTAAA
>JBMFWM010000039.1:0-13959 GCA_049965275.1 Thermoplasmata archaeon
GATGTCCATTAAGATAAATGGTAAAAATAGTTAAAAACCTAAGCTAAACAAGTACTAATTCTCTATATTGGGAATAAAGTGAAACTTTAATACAATATTGAGGAATTTTCAAGGTTTCCCTGAATACCGAATGCATGAGGGATTGTTCTTTTACCGTCTCTATGGATACAATAAACGGTGATAGTTTGCCAACATATGTTTTAGCGGGTAAATGTAAGAACAACAAACAATGTGAGGAAATCTGCCCTTCTGATATAATGCACATTAATCCTGATACAAATATGGCCTACAACGTTGAACCAGACATGTGCTGGGAGTGCTTTTCGTGCGTAAAGGCATGTCCAGAACACGCAATCGAAGTTCGGCCATACGCCGATATGGCTCCTATGAGGGCTGAGATTTCTGTACTCAGGGATGAAAACACAAACAGCATAAAGTGGAACATCAAATACAGGGACTCTAGATCAAAGGAATTTGAATTTCCTATACGCACAACAGAATGGGACTCTATATCAACGTCTTTTGCCGGTAAGGGCAAGGATAAGGACCTTGAAAGCGAGTTACTTTTTAGCGAAATCGGAGCCTCGCCTCATACAGCTAAGGAGAAGGTCGTTTCAAAAACCGGGATGGTGAGATAGATGGAAACAAAAAATTTTGAGTCGGATATCCTCATAATTGGGGGAGGGATGGCTGGGTGCGGTGCGGCTTACGAAGCCAGGTGCTGGGGGAAGAACCTGGACATAACAATCGTTGAAAAAGCAAACATTGAAAGAAGTGGTGCCGTGGCGATGGGACTCTCTGCCATAAACACCTATCTGGGAACAAAATGGGGAGAGAATACGCCTGAAGACTACCTGAATTATGTGCGTGGAGACCTGATGGGCATGATCCGTGAGGATCTTGTATATGATATTGGAAGGCATGTCGACTCCTCAGTTGAGCTTTTCGAGAAGTGGGGCCTGCCAATAATGAAATCAAGCGATGGTAAGTACCTGCGGGAAGGCAGGTGGCAGATTCTGATCCATGGAGAGAGCTATAAGGCAATAGTAGCCGAGGCGGCTCAGAAAGCTGCAACCACAGTTATCAACAGGGTAATGATCACACATCTGCTCACAGATCCCAACAATCCTAACAGGATATCCGGAGCAGTCGGTTTTGACGTCAGGGACGGATCATTCAATGTATTCAAGGCCAAGGCAGTCATAGTAGCTTCTGGAGGCGCCACCCATATCTTCCGTCCTAGATCGGTAGGGGAAGGATGGGGAAGGACATGGTATTCCCCATGGAGCACGGGATCTGCATATGCTCTGCCAATGCAGGCGGGTGCAAAGATGGTGCAGATGGAAATCAGGCTGATTCCTACGCGGTTCAAGGACGGATATGGACCCGTCGGATCCTGGTTCCTTTACCTGAAGACAGTCGCAACCAATTCGAAGAACCAGAGATACGAGGACAACAGGGACATTCTTAGAAAGGAGTATGGATCATACGCAGACCTGAAGCCATTGCCTACATGTCTCAGGAATCATCTCATGATTGAGGAGATCAGGAATGGAAACGGCCCAATACTCATGCACACTGAAAAATCGCTTGATTCGAGAGAGAAGGAGGAGGCTGGATGGGAAGATTTCTTGGACATGACAGTGAGCCAGGCAGGGCTCTGGGCATCTCAGAATATTGATCCAAAGGAGAAACCATCTGAGCTTGTGCCAACGGAACCATATATTATGGGCTCCCATGCAGTCAATGCAGGCGCATGGGTGAGCGGACCCGGCGATCTTGCTCCACCCGAATATTTCTGGGGATATAACAGAATGACAACCATTGATGGGCTTTTTGCTGCTGGTGACGCTGCAGGCGGAGCTGCACATAAGTTCTCATCCGGATCGTTTGCAGAAGGCATGATTGCAGGAAAGAGTGCCGTCAAATACATTAGGGATCACTCAGAAGACAAGGTCGAGATAGACAGTAATGCCGTGGATAGATATAAGATAGACATTTTCCAGCCACTGGACAACTATACAATAGGGAGATCCTTCATAACTCAGGGGACCGTTTCACCATATTATCTGTATCCAAATATGGGCCTGAAGCGACTGGAAAAGATCATGGATGAATACGCAGGCGGACTCTCAACCATGTATACGACAAGCGAGGCCAACCTTACTAGGGGTCTTGAACTGCTAACCATGCTCAAGGAGGATCTCCAGCTTCTCGGGGCAGAAGATCTTCACCAGCTCCAGAGGGCTTGGGAGCTTGTTCACAGAGTCTGGACAGCCGAGGCGGTCATCAGGCACACTATGTACAGAAAGGAGACAAGGTGGCCCGGTTATTATTACAGGTCAGACTATCCAAAAATAGACGATGAAAACTGGAAAGTGTTTGTTGTCTCCAGATACGACCCCGCAACCGACACTTGGGAGTTTGAGAAGGCACCGGTTCTAGGCTTGGAGATGAAGGCGGTAGCATGAAGATCAACACACCGCCTCCCCATGGAGGAAAGCTTGTAGAGAGAGTCGAGAGGGATCATGCCAAGTCAATGGACAAAGTAGCCGGATGCCCGGCTTTCGAGATAAAGCCGACTTATGACGGTGAAATGGCAATAAGGAACCCTTACAGGGAGATAATGTCCATCTGTTATGGCTTCTTCAGTCCGCTCAAGGGATCAATGACGAGGAACGAAGTCTACAAGGTCATGAATGAGCGGCGCCTTCTCAGCGACTGGATATTTCCATTTCCGATAATGTTCGATATCGAGGAATCTGACATTAAGGCACTCGGTGTAAAAGAGGGTGACAGGCTTCTTCTCACACTAAAAAAGAGGCCGTTTGCCTATATCGACATAGATGAGATATATGCCATCGACCCAAAAGAGGTCGCAACTCTCACATTCGGTACCCCGGAGAGAGCGCCAGACACTGTGAAGGTTCCTTTCGACACAAAGCACCCCGGTTACAACATGTACAGGAAATTGCATGATCATGTCATAGCAGGCAATTACACCATAATCAACGAGCCTGTCTTCAGATCACCTTTTGATCGTTTCTGGTATCCTCCGAGGAAGACCCGCGAGGAATTCAAGGCCAGGGGATGGAGAACAGTCATTGTCCACCAGACCAGGAATGTGCCTCACTTGGGCCATGAATTCCTGATGAAAAATGCTGCCTTTACGGGTGACATTGAACCATCCAATGGGATCCTTGTAAATGCCATAGTTGGCGCAAAGAGAATTGGAGACTACCCGGACGAGATGATACTGGAAGCGCACGAAGCCGTTCACACAGCGAAATATGTCAAGCCAGAACGCCATATGGTCTCATTCCTGCCTTGGGATATGCGTTATGGCGGTCCGCTCGAATCAGTACTTCACGGAATAGTAAGGCAAAATATGGGCTGCACACATCATATGTGGGGCAGAGATCACGCTGCGGTAGGCAGCTACTATGATCCTTTCTCGACACAGCGTCTCTGGGACAGGGGAATACCAGGTCTTGGCTTCGAGAATTCTCCCAACGAGCTAGATCATGGACTTAAGATAATTCCTCAGAACATGGGCGAGTTCTGGTACTGTCCGAAATGCGGGGAGATTGCTTACAATGCAACATGCGGACATACTGATGTAGCACAGAAATTCAGCGGAAGCTTCATCAGGAGCATGATAGCAGAGGGCGTACATCCTCCAAGCGTTATAATGAGGCCTGAGGTCTATGATGTGATAGTAAAGTGGTGGAAGATACTTGGTTATCCTTTCAACAACCTTGAATACCTGAAGGAAAAGGAGAGGGAACTGGAAGTCAATATGCCTGAAATGGAACTCGAAATTCCAGGGAGGCAGTGAATATGGAAGCTATAACAGATCATAAGCTTGTCATACTTATGGATGAGAAGAGGCTGGATGAGATAAAGGGGACAGAACTTGAAAACAAGCTTGTCAACATGTTCGGCGGCGCTGTGAAGTCACTTGTAATGAATGTGAGCGAAGAACAGTGCAATCGGCTTCTGTCCTCGTTCTTATCATGCAGGATTGACTCAATGGGATACATCGAGGAGCTACCCGTATCATTCAAAAAAGCGCTTTATAAAGAGGTTGTGCGGCGTGGATCCCTTGATCCTTCTGCCCTGGATGCAGTGATTGACAAGGCAGCTTCCTTGAAGGACAGTAAACTTGAGCCTCCAGAGTGAGGTGGTTTGACGGCAGAGCTGACAAAAAGATCTCCAGACTATTACAAAGAAAAGACGGTAGAGGAAACGCTTGCTGATCTTGGAAGCACCTCCAAGGGTTTATCAGAAAAAGAGGCTTCCGCAAGACGCGAGAAATTTGGCTTCAACGAGATAGAGGAAAAGAAGGAGAGCCAGATCATAGGATTCCTGAAGCGTTACTGGGGACCGATGCCATGGCTTCTGGAATTTGCAATAGTCCTCTCCGCCGTGCTAAGTCATTACGACGAGGCAGTGATAATATTCATACTGCTTACCGTTAATGCAGTTATTGGATTCAGGCATTCCCAGACCTCCGGAAAAGCGCTTGAACTGCTGAAAAAGAAGCTTGGAATAAATGCAAGGGTAATGAGGGACGGAGCATGGGTCAACAAGCCCTCAAGGGAACTGGTTCCAGGAGACATTATTTCTGCGGGGCTTGGTGATATAATTCCTGCTGATGCCAAGATGATCTCAGGTGAAATCTCCGTTGATCAGGCAGCCCTGACCGGCGAATCACTACCCGTAGACCTCAACAAAGGTTCATTAATATTTTCCGGTTCTATAGTAACAAGGGGGGAATGCACCGGTATTGTAGTTGGAACCGGTGCTAACACTTATTTCGGAAAGACCACAGAACTCGTAAAAATAGCAAGACCGAAGTCTCACCAGGAAGAGATAATGATGTCCATCGTGAGATACATGCTCTATCTGGGAATTGCAGCCCTCGTAATCACAACAGCCGACAGCCTCTATTTCAACATAAGTACTGCATTGGTCACGATACTTACGTTCGTGATAATCTTCCTGATGGGATCCATCCCGGTTGCCCTCCCTGCGGTTCTATCCATTACACAGGCAGTCGGCGCAATGGAACTGGTCAAGAGGGGCGCTCTCGTCACCAGACTGGATTCGGTTGAGGATGCTGCATCGCTTGAATATCTATACCTGGACAAGACTGGAACGATAACATTGAACCAGTTATCAGTTGTCGAGGTTATACCGATGCCCTCTTTCACTGCACAGGAAGTCTCTTCTCTGGGCGGCCTTGCATCGAGCAGTGAGAACAAGGACATGATAGACATGACCATAATGGATCATGCCAAAGCGGTTCAATCGAGGTTCTCGAACTGCAAGCAGATCGCATATACACCCTTCCACCCATCTACGAAGAGATCAGAAGCGCTCGTCGATCAGGGCGGCAAAGTGTTCAAAGTAACAAAAGGTGCACCCCAGGTTATAGCTTCTCTCTGCCAGAGCCTGCCGATGGATGACAGGCACTTCCTGGACCAGACCATAGAGTCACTGTCACAGAAAGGCCACAGGGCGCTCTGTGTTGGTTTATCTGATCCCGAGAAACCTGACAATTTCAGGTTGGCAGGAATACTTGCACTTGCGGATCCTCCGAGACCAGATTCCAAAGAACTTATAGATGAATTGAGACAGTTAAGCATCAAGCCTGTCATGCTAACAGGAGACAACCTGTCCATTGCAAAGCAAATCGCACATGATACAGGCTTCGGAGACCGCGTGGTGAGGATATCCGACATCAAAGATCTTTCAGGGGAGAAGCAGGTTCAAGCGGTGGAGGATCTGGACGGTATAGCTGAAATATATCCGGAAGACAAATACAAGATTGTAAGGATCACACAGACCAGTGGACACATGGTTGGAATGACGGGAGACGGCGTCAATGATTCACCTGCACTCAAGCAGGCCGAAATGGGAATCGCGGTAAGTAATGCAACTGATGTCGCGAAGGCATCAGCTGCAGTCATCCTTACCCAGTCAGGTCTCCGTGTTATACTTGAAGCTATCCGTGTTAGCCGCCAGACATACGAACGAATGCTAACATGGGTCCTGAATAAAGTCTCAAAGACAGTGGAACTTGTGATCTTTATAGCGGTCGCATTCTTCTGGATCCATGCTCTCGCTGTAACCCTGCTTGGGATGGTCTTGATAATATTCACGAACGACTTCGCGACCATGTCGATCTCGACTGATAATGTAAGCAGTGCTGCAAGTCCCAGAAAATGGAGCATGGGTAGTATCACCATTGCTTCAGGGCTTGTCGGCGTACTATTCGTTATCCAGGGTCTGATTGTAATATATGTTGGATTGTATGTCTTTCACGCACCTTTGATAATAATACAGGGCATGGTGGTTCTGAATCTCATTATAAACAGCCAGTTCAGGATACTGATAGTAAGGGAAAGGGGACGCTTCTGGTCCTCTATGCCTGGAAGGGAACTTCTCTTGACAGTCACGCTCGTAATAATTGTGTTCACAATCATTGGTCTGGTCGGAGCCACACTCCTTCCGATCATGAGCGCATCGGAGGTCGCCTTTGTTGTCATGTTCGCGGCTGTCTTCACCCTACTTGCTGACTTCCTGAAATGCCCTATTTTCAGGCACTTCAACCTTTCGACAGGCTCAGTCCATTTCCAGCCCAGATATTCAAAAGGAGGCGGGCAGGTAGAGAAGTCCGGCATATAACTTTGAACTTATTTTTCTCAAATAATTTATCATGTCATATCCGTCGATTCCACTCTTGGCAAATATCAGGAGAACGCAAGAAACACGCCTCTCCAATACTGGTAGCCATGTTACAACTGGAAGAAGACATGATTTAAATTCTTCACTTTCTTCTCTGAAAGCAATCAAACAAAACTTGCCAGCGAATCAGAGCTTAATGTGCATTAGTTTCTTCGCATTTCCACTGAATATAGCCTCCTTTGTCTCCTGATCATATGATAGCTCTTCGATATTCCTAATGATACCGGGAGAATCACCCCAAGGGTAATCGGTGCCGAATAAAACATGCGAAGTGCCAAAGAAATCCAGTGCAATGTCAAGCCATGGTTTCCACATACCTTCTGCGGTATCCACGTAAAAGCTTCTCAGGAGATCAAGTGGATCAGTCTTTGATTTGTAGTCGGCATCCTGGGTTGCAAAGTTTGCTATCCTTCCTGCAAGAACAGGTATCAGGGAACCAAGATGATGCACTATGGACTTCAGTCTACTGTGCTTGTTGAGAGTGCCCCCTCTATATAATCTGAATAAAGCAAGCGTCATGTCGATGTCCCAGCCGAGCATAATATCCGTGCTGTATTGCTTAAGCCACTGATAACCTGATCTGAGGAATGTTGGATGTAGCCATATTGGGTCATTCAGAACCTCAATAGTTGAATAAAATTGGTCTAAGCTTTCGACATCTATCGGCTTTCCGTTGATATTGGAAAGTATTTGAATTCCTGAAAGCCCAAGATCTGAAATGCAACGCTTTGCCTCATCTGATGCGAAACCAGGATCCGAGAGGGATACTGTCACGATCCCCAGGAATCTGTCCGGGTGCTTTCCAACAAGATTCCTTATACCATCATTGGCGGCAACGGTAATCTCCTTTCAACATTTTCTTCGATATGGAGGTCATCAATTGTAGGCATGGCAAGCGACAGCACTTCTACTTGAATTTTCAGCTGATCTATTACAGAGATTCGGTAATCAATATCCCTCAGTGATCTCAGAGATGCTGACATGTTGGTAACAACATCTGGCACGGGTTTCAGGTTTTGAATATACTCTTGTGGATAAACATGATTAAAGACATCAAGCCTCATACAAAAAAATAACTCCCGGATACATATCATTAATCTCATATCTATCTGGACAACTGGTTCCTGGAAAATTAGCAAGCGATTTCCTCAGGATAGACCAATTAACATTATCTTTTGAGCTCCGGGATACCGCAATAATTTAGACCTACGCTCTGATATCTTATTATGAACTGGATCTTTCTGGTAATCCTCTGGATCCATGCTTTAGTTGCAGTTTTCTTCATAGGAGGGTCCTTCTTTATATGGATCGTTGTGTGGCCTGCCACTCTGAGGATTTCGAACGAAGAGCGGGAAAGGGCAAAGATCCTTGGGCATATTGGCAGAATCTTTGGCACTGCAACCGATATTTCTGTTGCAATTCTTATATTGACTGGCCTGTACCTAGGTTATGAATATCTTCCAAATCTTTCAGACCTCACGACAACGGCGGGAGGAAAACTTCTGCTCGCTAAAGGAATAGTTGTAGTTATCATGCTGGTCCTGATGTATGCAAACAATCTGTATCATGGTAAGAAGATTATCCGGCTTGTGAATGCGGGTAAACTTGACGAAGTAAAGCGTATCCGGAGGATAACTCATCTCGCATCATTCATCACGCTCGGACTGATGATAGTTATTGCAATACTGGCGTTCACGCTTCCATTCTATCATCCGTGAGTGGCTTCACTGAATCTTTCTGATAATTTAGTGTAAGATTCCAGAAAGAGTTATTGTACTTAGAACACGCTTATGCAATCTTAGCATATGCTTTCATTGAAATTGTTTCTAATACAGATCTCTTTGATTGTACCCTATATTGTACGTCATGATCCTCGAGTCATCGAAAGAATTCCGTTGTTTCCGATCAAATCTGGTCTATAGAATGACGAAACTGCAAACCATGCAACAATAGCAAACAACGAAGATACAATTATCAAAGAATGCATTGCCAGATGAAGACTAACGCTCTTAAAGACATATAGTGTGATAAAGATGCCAGAAAGTCGCGCAAAGAGAAGTATATACTCTCTCAATATTATGTAATGATATTGATTCTCACTGGGCACAGGATCAGTGTCTATAACATCCATCGCAGCCGTTGAGTATGTCACTCCCAATATCGAATTGGAAACTCCATATACTAAGCCAAAAAGCATCAGGAACATGTCGTTATAATAAAACACTATGCCTATAGATCCGAGGAGATTGAAGAGATTTGAGAAACCTGACAGTGATACCAGGCGAGCATGAAGGTGTTTTCTTGCATAGAAGGAGCCAAAAGTCTGTGAAACTGCAACTATGGCCCAGAATACACTCACTATGAGCGTAGATCCTGAAACAACATAGACAAATACCGTCAGTATAATTGATCTTACTACCCCTGACATGCTCCAGAAGAAATCCGCAAATGCAATAGGAGGATATCTTTTGTTCTTGAATGGAACACTGAAGGATAGCCTAAGCTTGAGCCTGCTAAGATGGTTTGTCCCCTCTATATTCATGGATTGGTAGAGCTCATAAATTAGCACTATCAGGAGAATAAGATAATCAAGAAAGTAACCAATATGCTGCTTGAAAACCACAATTATTGAACCTAATAGAAGAGGTGCAACAATGCCTGATAAATTCGATAGAAAGCTCCTCCATGAGTTGAAAAGAATCCTGTTATTGTGTGAGACCTTCTGATAAGTGAGCGAATTGTATCCAGCATAGAAGAAACCTATCGCAGTTCCAGACTCAATGCCCAGCAGCCATGCATACTCACTTGATCTTTGCTGCAATACTATGATTGTTAATATGAAAATTATGTAAAATACTATGCCAAAACGATAAACTTGCACATTTTTCAATATCGCTGAGTACCTGAGCATTATCATGAAGCCCGGCATTACCGTGAGAGCTCCAAACAGCTGGTAGACAATTATAGCTGTTATGTTTAGAGAATTTATCCAGAGATAAAGATTGACAAAAATTCCTATACCAGCTGAAACAAAAAGGAAAATCGTATAGTTAAGCAACAGTAGGGTGTTTTGTGTATCAAAACTATTGCTGGAACCCTTGCCAATAATATGTCGCATAATATGTTTTTTCCGCTAGCTGCAAGCTATAAAACGCATGTAGGCTAACTATACAAACTTATTTATCGGCTATGATAAATACTGGAATTCACAAACCCCGCTGCAAGGAAGCTCCAGCCTTTTAAGACGGAGAGGAATTGCGGCACCTTCATCAAATTCAATGATGCATGCAACTTTGTCTCCCGAATAGTGTTTGAAAGGAAGCTTTACAATAAGATCTTCCTCCAGAGAATCCTGTACATGGAGATAAGGGAGAAATTCGGACTGGCAGCACAGCTTGCCATCAGGGTCATAGCAAAGGTTGTTGAGACCTATAAGGCGGATAAAACGTTTTTTCATGAGTTCAGGGAGTACGGTTCCATAGTCTATGACCAGAGGATATTGGGGTTCAAGGGCATGGATCATGTCAGCGTTAGCACCGTCAACGGAAGTATACGGATACACATGACCATCGGAAAATATGGCAAGATACCTTTTGAAAGGATCAGGTGTCAGTGCGATCTCATCATGAAAAACAAAATATTCTATCATGGTCATTGTTGAAATACAGGAAGATTCCACTGTTGAACCGAAGGATGTCATCGTCAACATCGCCGTGGATTCCACCGGGAAATACTATTCCGGTGATCAGGGCAATGAAGTCAGGGAGCACAATGCAGATCTCCGTTCCAGGCTGCAATCTGTTGGAACCAGATCAGCAAAACGCCATCTGAAGAAACTCTCCGGGAAGGAGAGCATGTTCGTAAGGAACACAAACCATGTAATATCGAAAGGGATCGTCAATAAAGCCAAAGGCACATCCATAACTCGTGGTCTTTCCACCAGCTCAGGTCGTTCATAGAGTACAAAGCAAGAGAAGCTGGCATTCCTGTTATACCCATAGATCCGCATAACACCAGCATGGAATGCCCTGGTTGCCATTCTATCAGCAAACGCAATAGACCGGAACGATCTCATTTCAGATGTATTTCCTGTGGTCTTGAGGGAGAAGCTGATCTCATTGCCTCCCTCAACATCAGGAGCAGGTCTGCCATCAACCAGCCTATTGTAGCGGGTGCTATTTTTGATCATATGATCCCCCAGTTGCAAGCTCCGATGCTTTAGCTTGGAGTGGTTGACTAAAGCTAACCTACAAATAAATTCAGAGGATAGTCCCCCATAATGTCATCACTGCTGGAGGGACAGTCAAAGCGCAGAGCCATAAATGACCCGGTTCATTCACTGATCAGGATCACAGACCTTGAGAACGAGATCCTTAAAATGCCTGCAATGAACAGGCTTCATGACATCAGGAGTCTCGGACTTGCACAGCTTGTCTTTCCAGGTGCCACCGCTTCGAGGTTCTCTCATAGCATTGGAACAATGTATCTTGCACACAAGATGGCGGAACAGATCCTGTCTTCAATCAAGCAAAGACAGTATTTCGACAAAATATTTCCGAATCTGAAGGAAAGTGATAGAGATCTGTCGAGGATTGTCCAGGCTGTTCGGCTCGCCGCCCTCATGCATGACATTGGACATGGGCCATTTTCGCATACCAGCGAAACATTCATGATGGCAGGGATCTCCAAAGATCAAAGGAAACTCTCCGAATATGAGTCACTCTTTCCACAATCAAATGGAGAAACAAGGAATCATGCACATGAATACTTTGGCATAAAGATCATAAGTAAACTTCTAAAGGAGCCGGAGGTGAGCGCATTACTTCCGGACCTTGAAAGCGAGGATGTGACATGCATGCTTTCAAAAAACGGCGCTGGGAGCCAGCTATTCTCAACACCTGCCTCACTCCACATTTTCAGGCAGATCATTTCATCCGATATAGATGCAGACAGGATGGATTACATACTCCGTGACTCATGGTATACAGGCGCTGAGTTTGGGAAAATAGACAAGGAGAGGCTCATAGAGAATATGGAGATAGTGAACCCGCAAGATGGATCATATCTCATCGGCTACTCTGAAAAGGCCCTTGGGAACATCGAAGATTTCCTAGATTCAAGATATAAGATGTACAAGTGGGTTGTGAGGCACCACCTTATGGTCGCCTTTGACCATCTTCTCAAGTTCAGTATATACGACATGATATCGTCAGGATTGCTTTCACTTAAAGAGTTCAGCTGGGATAATTACTATAGGGGAAAGACAACGGATTCAACTATAAACTCTATAATATTCGAGAATAGTGTGGATAAGAACATGATATGCAGATCACTGGTTGACAGAAGGTATGCTCCTCTATCCCTCTTCAAAGGTAGGAGCGAATCCTATCTTGAGTTTGAGAAAATTATTTCGGTCAAGATTCGCCAGCATTCAGTAGCCGCAAAGCAGCATCAAGATTCCTTGCAATATATAGAGAGTTATATTTCAAAATTAAATACGCCACTTAGTGATCCAGACATAGACGATGGCATTCCAAGGATAATGATCGGAGACCTGCCTGCAATAGTGCTTGGGGCCAGCAGTCCGGAACCTGCTCTTGACTCTATCACAAGGGGATCCGGTATACTGATATATGATGGAAACAATGCTCGTCCCATGGAGAGTGTTTCGTCTTATTTCGCATCCCTGAATAATGAGTGGACCAAATTCAGGCCCTATTACTTCTCCTATCTTGTGCCGGGCATGAAAAGGGAAGGTTATTCCTCAGTTGTTTTCAGGGAGAAATTTGTCGACATTCTCACTACCAACATATCAGACCAGCGGATTGATGAATAGGTCTATATCGCTAAACATTGATTTTCCTGCGATATTATGTTTTCTTAGATCATAGTTCCGGATTTATACATAAAAATTGTGGGCTCATTCTATGGCTCTATTTCCGGAGCTTGGATCGCTGAATCCTTTAGTTACTAACGGTTGGGGGAATCAATCTTATATTTAGGAAGTGCTATCCAGAGTGTATGAAATTTTATTTTGCATTTGACTCCGACGAATCTACTAGGCATATGTGCGCTGAAATCACGGGCATGACATATGCACATGATCTCAACGAAGCCGATGTTGTTTTCTTTGGGCCCGAGCCGCAGATAGGAAAAAATACAAAGATACTACAGCGGCTCTATGCAGGCACCGACGACCTTGATCTGTCAGGCATACCATCAGGAATCACTGTGCTATCTAACGCCGGTGGCTACAATGAACCAGTGGCGGAAACAGTTTTTGCGCTGCTTCTGTCACACTTCAAGAAGATATGCAGGCATAATTCAGACATGCATGCCGGCGTATATAAAAAGCTTGGAGTCGAGGCCCTGTTCGGCAAGACTATAGGCATTTACGGCTTTGGAGGAATTGGACAGCAGGTTGCAAAGATCGCATCCGTAATGGGAATGCATGTATCCGCTTACAGCAGGCACAGAACATCTTTTCCCGAAGTAACATGGTACGAGTCGCTTGAAAAACTTGCTGGATCTGTTAAAATCCTTGTTATCTGTACGCCACTCTCAACGGAGACGAGAGGGATTATCAATGCATCTATTCTGGATGGATTCAGGGGGCAGTGCATTGTCAACATAGCCAGGGCAAATATAGTTGACCAGGGCTCCATGCTTTCATTCCTGTCGAAGAACAGCGACAAGTTTTATCTCAGCGATGTCTGGTGGGACGAGCCGAACATCAAGGTAAATCCTCCTGAGAACTGCATTGTTACACCACACATTGGTGGTAACGGCGGTGAATACAGGAACGTGGCATTTACAAGGGCATTCAGAAACGTGAAGTCCTTCCTTGAAGGAAACAGGCATAATGTGGTGAAGTCAGCCTGAGCCCAAAAATGCCAAGAAATTCCGCATTATTCACCAATAAACATGAAAGATGAGTCTAGTGGAATATACTGGATCATACTTTTATATATAATTGCCATATAGTATTAAATAAAAGCAGGATTACATAATGTCCTAGATTTTATAAGCAAAGTGTTACAAATGGACAACTTCGAGAAATTTAACCTTAACCAAGAATTGTATAGCGCATTGAAAGAGATGAACTTCAAGACACCAACGGAAGTTCAGGAAAAAGCCATTCCAATCATTTTAAACTTATATTCCGCACTTTCGTGATGGCACTATTTTCGAATTAATTCAGCTGCA
>JBMFWM010000040.1:0-13957 GCA_049965275.1 Thermoplasmata archaeon
AATTTATGGATATAGTTTATATATTTTTTTGTAATAAGTAAGTTCTATGTTCTGCGAAAAATGCGGTTCGCTTATGTCCCCAGTTGGTGACAAGTATATCTGCGGTACATGCGGTCACGAAGTGAGCAAGAAATCTGCAGGTAAAACAGAGAAGATAGTGAATAAGGGGAATGGCAAGGAGGTTATTATGATTAAAGAAGAAAAATCTGCAGAACCTCTTGACTCTGATGCAGTCTGCCCAAAATGCCATCATTCAGGCGCATATTACCTTCTCAAGCAGACGAGATCCGCAGACGAACCGGAAACCAAGTTTTACACATGCGAAAGCTGCGGTTACAGGTGGCGTGAGTACTGATTTTCCATGTTGCCTTTGCAACAGGAACAATCAAGAACTACCCTGGCTGCAAAGAGATTTAAGTGTCTCAATAATCAGGTATCTTCAGATTGTTATTATGATAATTGACAAGGCATTCTTTGGTTTTGCCAGGACTGGATCTATTTCGGACTTCAAATATCCACTGATTCTTGATTCAAGCAGAGAAGAAATGCTCTCCATGAACGAAGTCGGCTTAAGGATCTTGGGCAAATACATTGGACAGGGTGTGCAGAGAAGCACCGACGGAAGGCAAATCGAAAACGAACTAATTGTCGATGATGAGATAATAGTTATAAGGAATGCGGCGGCTCTTCTTCAAAGATCCAGGAAGTTTGTTTCTGCTGTCATGGATATACATGAAAAATACGGTTTCAGCAGACTGATATATGCGCCAGGAATAGCCGATCCTTATCTCATTCCAGTGCTAGTTTACATGGGAATATCGATCTTCGATGACATACTTATGAGAAAAGTAGCTCTTGACGGTATAGAGGTCACACCCCTAGGATATGCGGAAAATGGCGATGCAGACCCAAACAAGAATATTGCCTTATGCCAAAAAATTGTCGACACCATCTCGGTTTCTATTGAGAAAAAGACACTGAGGGAGGTTGTAGAAAAATACATGATTTCCGGCAAATCTATAGAGATCCTGCGTATCCTAGATTCGGAATATCTAGACAGGCAGCTAAAGGTCTTCCCAAAAGTAACACCGTACATCAGGGCAAATGACATATTGTCCCTCGGCAGGCCGGATCTTGTCGAATACAGAAACAGGATAGCAGGGAGTTATAAACGTCCTGATGGAAAGGATATTCTTCTTCTTATTCCATGTTCCGCAAGAAAGCCATATTCACAATCTGAAAGCCACCAGAGAATTATTGAGGCGTTGTCGGGTATGAGATCTAGGCTTCACGAGGTCATAGTAACTTCTCCAGTTGGCCTTGTGCCCAGGGATCTTGAAAGCATATACCCTGCTGCATTCTACGACATTCCCGTAATAGGAAAATGGTTTGAGGACGAGAAGTTGATGATAAACACTATGCTCTCCAGCTACCTGAAAAGAAACAGTTATTCGAAAATCATTGCATTTGTCAAGGATGATCTGAACTTCATCAAAGAGGCTCTTCCTGAATCCGCCATATTCATAAATGGAGGTGCGAAGAAGCACGCTGATCTTGACGCTTTAAGAAGAGCAGTGAACGATGCTTACCAGTCACTTGAAAAACAGAAACTCCCATCCGAGAAGACGCAGGAAATGCTTTCTGTAGCAATGTTCCAGTTCGGAGACTGGATCGAGCCTGTCCTGAGGGAAGCAAAGGTGATAAGAAGCTACAACCAGGATATGTTCAGCCGATCCGGCAAGGTAATAATGGTTTTTAATCGTGAGGCTGGAAAAATGACCATAACCAAGGAGATTGCACCATTCTTCCTCAACTCCGGAAAGTTCGTGGTCAGGATAGATGACTTCAAACCAACCGCAAACATCTATGCTATGGGCGTAGAATCCTGTGATCCGGAGATACGACCGGAGGATGAAGTTGTTGTGGCTTATGAAAATGATGTAAGAGGTGTAGGAGTCGCTAAAATGACTGCCGTTGCAATGAAACAGCTCAAGAAAGGCGTAGCCGTAAAGGTCAGGAACTGAGTTTCCTTTTCTCATACATACGAGGAAAAGTTGACCAATGTTTATATAAGCTGATTCAGTGCAGAAAACATTGAACAGCAAGGGGGTCGCTCTTCTGGTTGTTGCGATTGTTGTGCTCGCATCACTGTTTTTTTTCGTGCACATAACTCCACCTGGAGGCCCGATAAAGATACCGAAGGTTTCTCCCCCGAAAAATCTCTCACTCAACTACACATTCTTCCAGAACGAAACAATTGTTCCTTCCGTGCTTGACACTGATAATGCAAATATCTACAATTTCTCCTACACAGGAAACATGACCACGGTGATCAGGGGTACTTTATCGAATGCTTCGACAGGGAACCCTATTATCGATAATTACGCCTATATTTCGATTTATCCTGCCGGGGCGCTCAGCACCCTGAACTCAGGAAAATTCATATTTACGGCGTTGCGTGGCGGCAGTGGCGGGTTTTTCATAAAGGCGCCAGGATACGCAAGGAAGCTGGTTACGCTGGATCTGAATGGAAAAACAATCTGGCTGAACCTTTCTCTGGAGCCTGCGATAAAGTATTCCCTTTCTGGGTTGACAGAATATGCGAACGGTACAATTGCCGGCAATGTGTCTCTTGAATTCTCCGGCTTCTTCTCTACCATCAAGCTGGTAACGCTCGCAGACGGCTCCTTCACAGTCCGGCTCTATAATGACAGTTATCAACTCACCGTCCATGACCCTTATCTTAATCCACTGCCAAAACCTTATGAATTCAACGAAACTGGAAAGAACATTAATAACTTCATAGTTAACGTTTATTATAACGGATATAAGTTCAATGTGTCGGGTTATGTGAAGAATGCAGTGGGCACCACGCTGTCCGGAGCACAGGTTCTTCTCCACTATTACAATAAAACAGCGCTGACGAACAGCAGTGGTTATTATAAGTTAATGGTCCCCCTTGGGTTCAGCACCCTTATTGCTTACAAGACTGGGTATGGATTTAACGAAACTACCTATTTCTTCTCATCCAATGTTACTGATTTCAACTTCACTCTTATCAATATAGATCCATTCAACGGTTCATCAGGTATCATACCGCCTTCTCTGTACAACTCCTCAAACTATCTTGGCAACTCCTCTTCATCAGTTAATTACAGCAAGAAGGGTCTATATGTCCTGGAAGGTGTAGTTACTGACAGCTTCGACAAGCTACCGGTTGCATATACAAACATTAATTTCATTGTGAATGTCAATGGAACATATTTCAAGAGCAATTCAACAACTTCCCTGAATGGTTCATATAAGATTTATTTTTCCTATCCTGGAACTTATAAGATACTTGTAGAGAGCGGTATGTACCTGCCGCTTGTTTTCAATGTGACGATAAGCCTTCCTGTCACATCATACAACTTTAGCATCATGCCGATAAGTACGTTCATACATTCTATAAAAGGTAACATTACCAATTCATACACGCACGTGCCAGTAAGCAATGCAACCGTAAAGGCGCTGCTCTTTGGAAATCCATCTTACTTTGTTTATGCTATAACCAACACGAACGGATCTTATATAATCTATGTGCCGGACTCCAATTACTCCGTCAACGCATCAGCTTCAGGGTACATTCCCAATGAAAGCAAGGCATTCAATATGTCTTCTAATGTTACAGTAAACCTCACCCTGGTTCCAGTGAACTGGAACACGAATCTCTGGACGAATGAATTGATTCCAGGACTGACTGTGAACCAGGTTAAAAGCAGCCTATCATCATCAGGTAATTACACGACTTCAAGCTTCTACAATCTTTCCATTCGGGCTCTCAGTAACACTTCCCGGATTACGATAAATAACACACAATTCCTCATAATTTACAAAATCTCCGGGCTTTACTATTACAAGATACTTTACTCTAATACAACAGGCTTGATTGACATGGGATCAATGGAAGGGGGAAATTACGCCTTCTTTGTTGTTGCGGTTAATTACTCTCAATCGGTTCTGGCATTCAACCTGAACGCATCCATTGTCCAAACTGCGACATTTGATCACAGGCAGATGTATCTTTCACATATCGTGCTATCCGATTCTTTCAACTCATCGGCGCAAAACAGGAGTGTACCTGCTTCAGGACTCGTGATTACGAATTCATCCCTTGTCATACCTATGCAGGCCACTCCACAATTCTATGGAACGAATTTCACTTTTAATGGATGGAACGGCACATTCAACTTCTCCTATATAAACGTGCATTTCATTCCGCTGAACAAGAGCATGATCATTAGGGGCGCATCTAATACTTCGACATTTAATGTTACACCTTATGCAATTGATCTTATATTTGACTCCCAGGCCGCATGGTTTTTCTCGCTGGATAATGCCTCACCATCAAGAGAAACTGCCAGCAGCGGGAACTTAGTCTTGTTCGCTCTTGCGGGGACCAATACTTTACTGATAAATGTCAGCGGATCCACTAACATGTACAGCAAGACCTCGGATCTCACGGATACATCACCTCTTGCTAAGATATTCTTTAATGTTTCAAGATCAAATGAAACAGTTAATACAACAGGTTTCCAGGAATCGGGGAGCCAGGCCAACTACACGTTTACCCTGGATCTACCCGCCGGGTCGCTCGTAATAGGTGGAAACATGTCCCTTAACCTAAGCTCTTCTGAAATATATTTGAACGGTGCTCTACAAAAATTCAGCTTTACCACCCAGATCATAGGCGGGAGAACATACTCTAACTTCACCTTGGATCCATTCTTCTTCGGATCAGGCAACGTGACAATGAAGCTGACTACGCCGAAACCTCCAAATAATTATATAATGAGCCAATTTAACCTGTACTACTATAAAGTATCATTAACATGAACGGAGTTGAAAGAAGTGGAAGATGGATATAAACCGAAGAAGCCGTCCCTGCTGCAGAGGCTTTTCGGTGGTGGAAAGGACCGCAGAGTATCCAGATCGAAAACAATTGTAAAGATAAAAACTGTTGGAGAAATTCCTCCAATAACTGAGACCCGGAAGGCATTAGGCGACGGTAACACAAAATTGGCCGTCGTAAACGCATTCAGGTATGCAAAAAACGATTTCATGAGATTCTTTGGAGTATCGACAACAAAGGATGAAACAAACAGGCAGTTCCTGATAAGGTGCCTGAGCGACCTTGGCATTAAGGTGCCCGAAACAGGTTTCATCGACAATTATGCTATCATGGATAGCATGAATGAGTTCGTCATTAACGATGATCAGAAGGCTGAACGTCTGAACGCGCTTAAGAAACTCACTTCCTTCTATCTAGAGTATTATGAGAGAACCAAATACGGTGACGAATGGTCCCCGGATCCGGAAACAGTGATTGAGAGGCTTGAGGATATTTACAATTACATGGATATAATGTATCTCTATTACTCTACAGGAAAGAAAGTGGAAGGACCGGAAGAAATAGAAGAGGTGGAAGAGTAGTATTGAGCAACATAGGGGCGGTAATATCCCAGCTGCTGAATGAAATTGTATCATCAATCCAGGTTATGTTATCTAACCCGCTTGACATGATGAAGTTCACGATTCCGGTAGCTGCAGTATTCGTGACTTCTTTTGCAGCGCGCAGGTATGCAAAGAAGCAGAAGATAGACATGCTGCCAAGCTTTGAAATGAAGCGGGAGATGTTCAGCGTGCCCCACGACAGGCTTAATCGGGAGGTGTCAAGAATAATGAAGGAAAATTATTCTAATGTGGTATCAAGAATCAGGTCTGATTTCGAGAGCGCAAATGACAAGTATAAGATATACAAAAAGCTTCTAAAGCGTTATAGGAAATACAATTCCCGGATTGACTCCAGCATACGCAGGATCAGATCTAGAGCCATTACCCAGCGAAAGGAAATACTGAATCAGCTTATTGATCTGCATGACAGCCTTGCAGAAATAAAGGCAAAGGAATTGAGGTAAACACAGATGGAAACACTTCAGGAGGATACTTTAAAAGCTCTCAGGAGCCAGGTATATTCTATTCAGAGAACAATAGGCAGGAAGGTCATAGGCTCCGAAAGAATTGTAAGATTCATGTTCATCGCGCTTCTCAGCGACAATCATGCCCTGCTGGAAGGTGTACCGGGGCTTGCAAAAACAATGCTGGCTAACGAGTTTGCGCATGCGCTCGGTCTTGTTTTTAAGCGAATACAGTTCACCCCGGACATGCTTCCATCTGATGTGACAGGAAGCATAGTCTTCAATCTAGAGACAAGGAAGATGGAGTTCAGGAAGGGACCGATCTTTGGTAACGTACTTCTTGCTGATGAACTGAACAGAACTCCACCGAAGGTTCACTCCGCACTGCTTGAGGGCATGGAAGAACGCCACGTCTCAACCGGTGGAACCACTGAGAATCTTCCGGAACCTTTCTTCGTGATTGCAACACAGAATCCAATAGAACAGGAAGGTACATTCCCACTTGCAGAGGCCTTGATGGACAGGTTTCTATTCAGATATATTCTCTCGTATCCAACGCTTGAAGAGGAGATCAGGATACTGAAATCCCAGGATTATGTTCCAGACAAGTTTGATCCTTTCTCAGCAGAGAAGGTGATAGCTCTCAAGGAACTGGTTAACAAGGTATACGTTTCCGAGGATATCATGAAATACGTGGTCGGTATAATACGCAAGACAAGGGAGAACAGCATGGTATATCTTGGCGCCAGTCCTCGAACCTCAGCCAAATACCTTCATGCGGCACGGGCAAATGCCCTCATTAACGGCAGGAACTACGTAATACCTGAAGATGTGAAGATGATGAGCCATGAACTCCTGAACCACAGGCTGATACTAAACCCTGAAGCTGTCGTCTCCGCAGGCAATAACATAAACGACGAAGTGAACAGGATAATTGATGGTATCCTATCAGAAGTGGATGCACCCTGAATGATAAGGAAAACCGGCTTCACGCTGCTCTCAGCACTTGTATTCGGGCTTATTGGATCGACGCTTCTGGGATATAGTGATGCAATCCTCTTTTTCCTTCTGCTCATATTCATTATAGGTTTCGATATAATACTCTTCAATGTCACTCTAGCATCTGCAATCTCTGAAATTGCAGTTATGCGGGAAGTAAGCAGATCATATGTGAGGAAGGGCCAGTTCAACGATGTCCTGATGAGATTCACCAACAATTCTAATAGATCTGTGGATTTCAGCTATTTTGACACTCTTTCTTCTGTCTTTAAAACAAGGGGTGACTTTGAGGGGGATCTCCACCTGGATCCAGGGCAAACTATAGAAAGGAAATATTCTATCTCTGCGACAGCCATAGGCAAGTATGAGGTCGGGCCAATCATCATGTATGCGGATGACCCACTGCATATTGCGCTCGTAACATACGCCGCACTTTCAAAAGACGAGATTAAGGTTGCCCCATCCACATCTGACATATTCAACAGGCGATCCGAAAGGGTCAGTAACCTCCTATATACAAGGGGACTCCACATATCAAGAAAGGTCGGTCAGGGGTACAATTTCTACGGTGTACGTGAATACACTGAAAACGACGACTTCAGGTATGTTGCGTGGAGCAGATACGGTCTGCAGAATGGCGACGATCTTTACATTAAGCAGATGGAGGAGGAGAGGCAGGTCAATGTCCTGTTTGTAATTGACTACAGTGAATCTGTCAACCAGGGAACTCCTGAACATCTTCTGTTTGACAGCCTGGCTGCGCAGGTCATTGCTATGAGCCATGGAATGCTGAAGAATCATGACAGCGTAGGTTACCTCCTTACATCATCGGAGCATGATGTATATCTTAAACCAGAGCGTGGCTCGAAAGCTGTTGACAAATTTGAGCGTGCCATATCTGAGATAAAACCGGGCGGTATCTTCAACATAGAGCAGGCATTCAAGAAAATCAAGGATAGGATAAAGAAACAGGCTATTATTTTCATGATTACACCGTTTGCTTATCCGGAAGATTTTCGAATGAATCCGGATCCGCAGTTCCAGCTTGGAAAGAGGATCAACCTTGTAATAGTAAGCAGGGCAGGATTCATTCCCGAGGCAGACAACCAGGTAGGCAGGCGCCTGATTCTTGACTCAATCGATCGAGAATCCAGGACAATCAAGGGGATTTCACGCTTCTTTAATTCCATCGGCATACGAAGTCTGGTCGTAAACGAGAAAAACATTGTTCCATACATCATGAGCGAATATTCTTATGGAAAGGTGACACAATGATCCGGAAGAGAATAGATTACAGTCATTATGCCTTGAATATTGGGATAATGTTTCCCGCAATCTTCCTTCTGGTCTATGTCTCAACACAGATTATACAGTACATCTCTGCAGCCGTTATTGCAATTTTTGTTGTTATTTTTTTCATTAAATACCTGGTTCCCCGCAGGTTCAGGCAATATGTCTACCCTCTGACAATCATTATTTTTCTTCTCCTACTTCTTAATACCCTCACACTGGACGCAACGAGTTCCGCATTGCCTATACTGTCAAGACTTAGTATTCCTCTATCTTTCCCGACACTGTCAAGCTTTACGTACTCTATAGGGCTTATAACTGTAGCTGAAGGGATAATTTCTCCCAAATATATTGCAACTATATCTGAATTTTTTGGATCTCTCCTGCTGTTCATTGAACTCCTTGGAATCGTGGCAGTCATGCTTACAAGCAATTCCACGATCCTGGCAACAGAATCTGGGGTTGCATCATACCTGATACAACTCGGTGTATACAATCCAAACGCCTATATTATTGCTTTTTTTACCACAATGTCACTCGAAGGATACGCTCTATACAGTCTGCTGGTATTCGGTTACCAGTTCTATCTTCCTCTAACAGTCCTCTCCACTCCTGTTGATACAATTATGCCCTTTCTGTTCATGATATCTGCGGCCAGCATCCTCATCTCCCTTTACATCAGGGAAAAAAGAAACGTTGCTTCCAGACTGGGCACCATTGGCCTCGCTGGAATAGCGGGTGCATTTATCGCCATTCCTGTATTGCTGATCTCCGAAGCAGTAGCATCTTATGGATTCCAGATTTTCGTAATCGTGGTTTCGACAGCTGCTCTGTTGATAGTCGCAGCGGTTACATCCAGAAGGGTTCCGGCTAATGAAACAATTAATACGACTATTAAATGATCTACCGTGAAAACCATCCTGATCAGGAACGGGCTGATCATAACACAGGACGATAGCAGGCGAATCCTGAAAGGTGACCTGCTCATCGAGGGCAAAAAAATATCAAAAATAGGCAGGATCAAAGGATCGGCGGATATTGAAATAGAAGCATCTGGTAAAGCAATTCTACCCGGATTCATCAATACACATGCACATGTGGCAATGGCGCATCTAAAGGGTCTTCTGGACGACATATCGCTCGAAACATTCCTTGAGAGAACTTTCTCTCTGGACTCCAACCGCTCAGAGAAGGGAATCTATAACGCATCAATGCTTGGAATGGCTGAAATGATCGATTCCGGTATTACCTCTTTCCATGATCTTTACTACTCCGAGGATATTATAGCAAAAGCTGCTTCCAGATTCGGGATTCGGGCCTTTCTGGCATGGGTCACTCTTGATGAGGAGTATACGACACAGAAAGGATCGCCGCTCAAGAATGCCGAATCATTTATCAGAAAGAAACATGGAGATCTGGTAACGCCGTCTGTTGGCATCCAGGGAATATATGTAGCATCAGACGAAACTTACAACGGTGTCATCCAGATAGCAAGGAAATATGACACAACGATGCATACTCATCTTAGCGAAACAAGGAAGGAGGTATACGACTATGCATCCAGGCATAATGGGCAGAGGCCCGTAGAACACTTGGCATCAATAGGGTTCCTTGACAGCCGCCTGATCGCGGCACATTCCGCTTTTGTTACGATGCGTGAAGTCAGGCAGCTTGCAAAAGCAAACGTGAAGGTGTCCTGGAACTCAATAAGCAACTGCAAGCTCGGTACTGGCGGAATGCCCCCGGTTCCTGAGATGCTTGAGCATGGAATCACAATCTCCCTTGGCACTGACAGTAATGGAAGCAACAATTCGCTCAACATGTTTGAAATGATGAAGTTCTCTTCCCTGCTGGTCAAGAGCGCAAGGTGGAATCCAGCAGTTATAAACGCCCAGAAAATGCTTGATATGGCGACAAGGGATGGTGCTTCTTCTCTTCACAGAAATGATATCGGTGTATTGAAGGAAGGTAATCTTGCAGATATTATCATGATCGATCTGGATCAGTCTAATCTGATCCCGACGAATGAAGATAACATAGTGCAGGGAATAGTTTATTCTGCGAACCCATCAAATGTCGACACCGTGATCGTCAACGGAAGCATACTTAAGAGGAGAAAAAAGCTCAAGAGAAAAATCCCTGAAACAGAAAAAGAAAATATGATATGAATAAAGAGGAATTGCCTACCTTATTTAGGAGTCAATCAAGGTAATATAAGTTTCATGGATACGGTCTTGATGAGACTAAAAGTAAATGGATGGGATACTGGGCTCAGGTTCTCGGCTGCCCATTTTATCCCGTCACATGATAAATGTTCAAGGCTCCATGGCCATGACTATTGCATCGACATAACAGTCGAGGGATCAGACAATGGTGGATTTATCATAGATTTCGACATTCTTAAACAGCACGCAAGGGAGGTTATCTACAAGATGGATCATCATGTACTCGTTCCATCGCTGCAGACATCAATCAGCTATTCATTGTCCGATGATTCCGTGAATGTTTCATACAACGGGAAGAAACATGTCTTTGCGAAGGAGGATGTATTCTTCGTTGACGTTGATGTTACCTCTTCAGAGCAGATGTCCGCTTTCATATTGGAAAAACTTGCTTCTAAGCTCAGGAGAAACAAGAACATCTCAAGGCTTGAAGTGTGCCTTTATGAAGGTCCCGGGCAGGGAGCCTGTACCTCCAGGGATATGAATGACTGATAGAGCCGTATCCCTGCTCTCAGGGGGCATGGATTCAGCTACCGTGCTTGCCTTTGCGCGCAGCATGGGTTACGATGTTACCGCGATAACATTTGATTATGGCCAGAGGCACAAAAAGGAGATCGAGAGCAGCGAAGCAATCTGCCGCTATTATGGTGTAAAGCAGAAGAAAATAAAGATCGATCTGAGGCAGATAGGTGGTAGCGCACTTACATCAGATGAACCAGTGCCGGAGCGATCCTACAAGGAGATAGGCAACGGCATCCCAGATACTTACGTACCCTCCAGAAACATAATTTTCGCGTCAGTGGCAGCAGCATATGCCGAGTCGATAGGCACAAATATCATTTTCATAGGTGCCAACTCGGTCGACTATTCTGGATACCCCGATTGCAGGCCTGAATTCTTTGAGGCGTTCAGGAAGGCTCTCTCTCTTGGCACGAAGATAGGCACAGAACGTGGCTTTGAGATTGAGGTCCCTCTTCAGTCCATGTCGAAGGGAGATATAGTAAAACTTGCGGAAAAATTGAAAGTACCACTAGAGATGACGTGGTCTTGCTATAATGGAAGAGAAAAAGCATGTGGCGCCTGCGATTCATGCAAGCTGAGGCTAAAGGGTTTCATGGATGCTGGATCTGCGGATCCGCTACGATATGAAAGATACCCGCCAGATTACAGGGATTATCTGGCGAAAAAAAAATATAAATAATACTGGTCTAATTTTTCTTTACCGATAGAAATTCATCAACTTTTGCGCAACCGGATTTTACGCTCTCAACAGTACGCTTCCATAGTTCAAGTTCGTCTGGATTGAAGTCAATATCGTAGATGTACTCCACGCCGTTGGATCCAATCTTTATAGGCAGGCCGATGAAAATTCCAGATGCACCGTAATGTTTTGCATGGCTTCCCGAGAGATAAGCAGCACTCGGTATGATACGTTTCTCATCATCTATTACGGCCCTCACCATTGCAGTAATTGACACCGACGGTGCATAATAGGCCGATCCGGTCTTGAGATAATTTACAATCTCCCCTCCACCGAACCTTGTCCTCTTGACAATTTCCTCAATCTTTTCCTTAGACAATAGGCGCTCTATAGGGATTCCACCAGCGCTTGAGTAGCGTATGAAAGGAACCATGTCATCCCCGTGACCACCAATCACAAATGCATTTATATCCTTGACAGAGACACCGAGTTCCATTGAAAGGAATGTTCTGAACCTTGAGCTATCGAGGGAACCACCAAGTCCGATTATCCTCTCTGGAGCAATTCCCGTAACCTTCTGTACCGCATAAGCCATTACATCAGCAGGGTTCGTTACGACAATGATCCTGGATTCTGGTGAATACTTTTTTATGCTCTGGCTGACAGAAGAGAGGATCTCAACGTTCTTGCCCAGAAGATCGTCCCTGGACATTCCGGGTTTCCTTGCAAGTCCCGCTGTTATGACAATTACATCAGATCCTTTTAGGTTCTCGTATACCTCTGGTTTTGTGGTTGTGAATCCCTTGATTTCAAGGTCATAACCCCAGTGCGGTGCTCCCTCCTGGATATCAAGAGCTTTCCCTTCCGGAACACCATCAACAACATCAAAGAGGTATATATTGCCCAGCTTCTCAATAGCCAGGGCCTGAGCAACAGATGCACCAACATTTCCAGCGCCAATTACAGAAATCTTCTTTCTTGTCATATTACGGTATCCCTTCGGGGAGTAAAAAATATTCGAATCCATACTTTTTAGGACCTAGCTGATTATAACAATTATTCATCATATTCTGCCTGGTTTCTATTTGTCAAAAAAAAGTCATAAAAGAGTGTGGTGCTATTATTTCTGTTTAGGAATTAATAAACGCATTATCTTTTCTTGTGAATGAAAAGATAGATAAAAGTATATTAAAAAATGGCAAGGGGAGAAACTGGCGACGCAGTAGCACCTCTTATTTTAAGTGGAGATAGAGTAAACATGAACTCCGACACATCCTCCTTTATGAGTTCATTCAGGTTTATGTTGTCGATCAACCTGATTCCATGCAGTGTGATGAGATACTGGTGCACAGGAAGCCTTGTATTCTCAAGTTCTGGTGGAGAAACTTCAGTTGCAGGTGTATCGCTTCCAGTCACTGAGACTCTTTTGCTGGCGAGCCACTTTGCAAGTTCTATGCCTATTCCAGGAGAGTTTTCAAAGTAATCATTGTATTTCACTGGGTCGTGCCACAACTGTCCCACCCCGGTATAAAAGAAAATCGCGTCACCACTTTCCAGCTCTATTTTTCTATCTTTTAGGTATGATTTCACATAATCAAGAGGGACTGGTTCTCCCTGATCCATTATTTTCCTTCCATTAGTGGCATCCACAGCAATACCTCTTGTCACAATGGAAGGTGTTGTATCTATTCCGAGTTTTGTCGTCCCGTAAGTTGTGGATACTTCAAACGTATCAATTCCATTGTAAAACTTGTTTTCATACGATATGTGATTTAAAGAGTCCAGATGAGTTGCCAGGTGGTCCACCATCTCCATCCTGCAAAGGGAGCCGCCAAACCTGTTCTTCGTAGGTGCCCTGAATGGAGGCCTGTTATCGTAAGCCCTTTGCGATAAAAGGTAGAAAAAGGGTCCATGGGCGGTCTGCCTTCCAGGCATGCCGTTGAATATTTCATGGCTCAGATCCACAGTTCTGCCTTTTTTTATCAGAGTTGCGGCCTTTAGCACTTTTTCTGGCGTAATGTGGTTGTATGTGCCAAGGACATCGTTCTTACCATATTCTGTAGGATACCATTTCTGACCTGATTCATACCATTCTGGCATAAATCTTCATAATCTAAAGTCATTAAAGCTTTACTCAGAAAAATGGTTTTGGCCTCAAGCGACTTTTGAACACCTACACGCAGAATGACCATTTCGCTCTAATTTTGGTTAAGTTGCTTGGAATAATTTATCTGATTGCCTACCTTGTATATACTGTCAGTGTCCCTTGCAGTATCAAATCCCTTCTA
>JBMFWM010000041.1:0-10494 GCA_049965275.1 Thermoplasmata archaeon
CAATGAAGGAAAAACTTTTATTAATGTATTCGTATAAGGTTAAATCGGTATAGGTGCAAAAATGGTTTCAAAGAAGAAGATTGGATTGATATCCGTGACATTGGCTGTAGCCGCTATAATGGTATTATCCGGAGTGGGCATGATGCTCTACAACGGAGTGAGCCCGGCGAGTACGCCAAGTCACCCTGCTAGCAAGCTAAATGGAAAAACCACGCTTTCTCCAGTGCAGTCCCTAAGCGCTTGGGCATCCGGAACAGTCACATCAAAAGAGCCGGGATACACTGGTGGCGTCTACAAAGTTGCAAGTACAATAAACATAGGTCACATGAATATTATCAAGCAATCCAGTTTGTATGCAGCTTTATTGACTGACGAAATTTACGATTCAGCGTATCAGGAACTACCTAACGGCACGTACATTCCATGGCTTGCGTCTTCATGTTCAGTGGCAAACACATCCGCACTTACCAACCACACAACTTTTGACCCACTTACTGGAACATGGCAGATGTATAACCTATCATACACACTCCATATTGTTCCAGGAGCCCGCTGGTCTGACTGGACACCGACAAATGCCACCCAGACATACACATATTCTAATGTCCAGTACTATTACTCTTCATCTGGTACTCCATATTCTCACACATATTCAAAATACAGTTCGACGACCATGCTGGCGCATGAGGTCCAGTCTGCGGACTTTATTCTTTCATGGCAATTGCTCTCGCAATCCACGGACTACAGTACTGAATTTGCAAATGTTGTGAATGTAATACCGGTAAACAATCTAACAGTTGAGTACTTATTGAGTTCAACATCGGCAACCTTCAGCACTTATACAAGAGAGACCCCTGTTCTTCCGTACCACGTATGGTCGCTGCATAGATACGCAGACCAAACTGGCAACTGGAATTACAACAGTTCGATGGCAGCCGGCACTGGATATAACGACTGGGAACTTGGTTATGACGCTACAACTGGGTTCGCTCCTGGCTTCGTTGGAACTGGTCCGTTCATGATGGTGAATGGTTATAACTCAACACAAGGATATTACATTGCTAACAAAGGATGGGAGCTTTATGCAAATCCATACTACTTTGTGCAGTATACAAATTCGACTACATATGCTTCATTCACTGCAAATAATACTTGGGTGACTCCTACTTTGTGGCATCAGTATACTCCAAAGATATATGCTGTTGAATACCCATACTATGCGACTCTATCAGCTGCGGTTACTGCAATGTCGGAAGGAACTGTACAAACAATTACGGAGGGAGTTACTCCTAGTTTCGTTCCGGTAGTTGATACTTTTGCAAACACTTATATTTTCCACAAGGCTTCTTCAGGCTACGGTTTCATGCAGCTGAACTCCTTCAGTACAAATTCACCAATGAATATAACCGCGTTCAGGCAGGCTCTTAACTATGCAACTGATAAAGCATACCTTGCAACTGTCATTGACTCTGGTTATGACATACTAGGCCAGCCTATCATACCTCCTTCTGACCCGCTCTGGAGAAATGATTCGACCCCCAGCTATTCCTACAATCCAGCAAAGGCGGAGAGCCTGATCGCTGGGATACCTGGAATGTCAAATGTAAGTGGAGTCTGGTATTATAACGGTAAAGAGGTGATGGCAAACATTCAGATCACAAGTGCTGGACCAAACCCGCTTGGTGTCGAAGGAGCGTTGGTTATTGCACAAGAGTGGACTTCAATTGGCGTGCCAACAACAATAACCCAGGAGTCCTTCACGACGCTAATTCCTAACCTCGTAAATTATAACTATAACGTGATCTCACTCGGTATAACTGGAATTGCCGGTGATCCAACAGGAGACTACTTTGCCTTCTACAACTATAACCTTGGATTTGGGACTGGGTTCTACCTTGGACCCTGGAGTAGCATAAACTATGGCGGTAAGACCCTGACAGGTGCTCAGGTGAATGATACTATGAATAACCTTACAGTTCAGTTGAACGCCATAACAAACCTTGTACAGAGGATCCAAATCTCAGACGAGATTCAGGGAATAGCTGCAATAGAATCCACTATGATTAACCTTGGATACGGAATTGATATACTGCCGTTTACAAACACGACCTTTACAAATATATCGGAGATAGAAGTTCCTTATGCATCCTACATGTACTGGGCTGTACTTACAACTCACACTAGAAGCTCCAGTCTTGTCACACATTACACCTCTAAATTCGACGTATCGGTTCAGGTCAGTAACACTACATTCTTCAATGGCCAGAAGGGAACTGTAGTTGTATCCGTAACAAGCAACCTGACTGGAAAAGCAGTTTCCGGCGCAAGTGTGACTGTAGGGGTATCACCCAGCGGCGCAACCATAAATATCACTAACAATACCGGAGTGACCAACGCTTTTGGGCAATATGCCTGGAAATTTACAGTACTGAGTACTCAACCCCTAGTCTACACTAACCAATACTTTGGAAGACTTAACTTTACGGCAGTTGCAACCGGAAATTCGTCTGTTGAGCCTGGAATCGGGTATGCTCTAGCTAACGTTCTTCCACAGGGACTTAAAGTGCTAACTGCGCCAACTCCAAAGCTATCTGGAACAGCAAAGCAACTATACTGGATGAAGTTTGAAAATTCGTCTACCGGACAACCAATTTCCGGATTCAGCTACACAATACAAGTGGCAAGCGGAGCAATATTGATGACACCAGCTTATGCGGGGCAGACTGAAACTAACACTTCCAGTTATAACTCGTTCTTTGCTGTTTCATATTATGCGGTGAATGATGTGAATAACCCCGGAAATGCAAACATGTCTTCATTATCTGGATCAACTGGTAGTAATGGGACTGTGTACTTCTGGATACAGGCAAACAGCTCGTATAACTACTCATCATATGGCATGCAAGGATTGACTTACATATTCCTTGGAAACATGGCACAGGGTACACCTGTTGTCGGTGCTCCAAACTATATGCTTCCAGCTGAGTGGACAACTGCTTCTAATCCAAACGGTTTTGGTCTGCAGCAGCCTGTAGAATATCCAGTGCAGATGGTGTCTGGAACGCCAAATGATACAATTGCTATATCGGTAACGAGTGATACAATGGCATACAACGGAAATATCACAGTTACTGCAACGGTGACAAACTCGACAGGCGTTCCGGTGAAAGGATACATGGTTCAGCTAGAATCCCAGAATGTACTGGGTGCAAACAGGGGCTTTTTCACTAATACCAGTGGTACACTGACATTGGCAACAAACCCCAACTTTGAGTTCGGAAGTTCATATTTGCCGGCAATAGATCTATTGACAAACGCCAATGGTGTAGCTTCTGCAACCTTCTCACCAGGTTTCTATGACTATACATTCAACGCAACTGGTGTTCTACTTGCATATGCTGCTTCGCCTTACGTGAAAGATTCTGCAGTTCCATTTGACTCATTCATTATAACTGCGCAGGGTCAGAATGGAACAACTGCCACACCAGTGGATTCAGTCAGTGTCTACTCTACACCGACTTATCCCCCGACATACACAGTTACTTTCACCGAAAAGGCCCTACCAGCTGGAACTACCTGGTACGTGAACCTATCGAACGGGCAGACCAACTCATCTACTTCGTCTACAATGACGTTTGAACTCGCCAACGGTACATATGGCTATATGCTCTCCTCTTCTGATACTGACTATCTTGGCACGACTGGCCAGGTTGCAGTTAATGGAGCTTCAGTTAGCCAATCCGCAGTCTTTGTCTACTCATACCCGGTAACTTTCAGTGAGAGTGGACTTCCGGCAGGAACTAGCTGGTCTGTAACTGTTAACGGTACGGTCATTACAACAACATCTTCAACTGCTGCGATAAGGGAAGTGAATGGTACTTACACGTACACAATTTCTCCGGTTGCTGGATACAGCTTGACAACGTCTTATAGTGGCACCTTCCAGGTAAACGGGGCTCCAGTGACAGAGAACCTTATCTTCAAGCAGGTGGTTTACACAGTCACTGTAACCGAGACTGGCCTACCATCCGGATCTAACTGGTTCGTCCTGCTTGCGAATGGCACTAAACTGAACTCTACTTCATCAACAATAACATTCTCCGAACCAAACGGTACTTACAGCATAACTGTAAATACTACAGTAACTAACTATGTAGCTAGTTCAAGCTCAGTTTCTTTCACAGTCTCCGGACAGCCAGCCTCTGTGTCTGTAAGCTTCCACTCCGTTTCCAAGACTACTTCAAACAACACTCTCCTTTACGTTGCAATAGGCGTAGTTGTAGCAGTGATTGTCATAGGGGCAGCCGTTGGCCTGATGATGAGAAGAAAGAAGCCTCCTGTTGGCCAGTGAGACTAATTTATTATTTATCTTATCATTATCTTTATAAATTTTAATTTAATTAGATTGTCTTAGAGGTATTGCTATGAATGCTTTTGTTGCGATAAGAAAATTGATCCAAGGGGTTGTACTCTTATTTTTGGTTGCAATTATAATTTTTATTATATTTCGTTTGATGCCAGGCAACCCTGCGGACCTTATACTACTCTCTTTCAAGGGAAAACCTACGCTTGCCCAGAAAGAGGCGTTACTTCAGCAATTTGGATTACAAAACGGCAAATGGTCCTATCAAGCATTCACGACTTTCATGTATGATATGTTCACTGCTCATTGGGGAAATGATTACTATTATGGCGAGACGGTGGGGCAGATAATTTTTACTGCTCTCCCGTATACCCTCGTATTAGTGGGAACAGCGGCAGTTTTGGGATGGGTTTTTGGCATCCCTCTTGGAATTACTACTACCCGGTTGAGAGGTAAAAGAAGTGAGACTGCTATATTGACATCAAGCTTAATAGTGAGCTCAATTCCATATCTTGTACTTGCGGTTCTATTGTATCTTTATCTTGTAGCATATCTTCAATGGTTCCCTGTTTCCGGTTACTTTAGCTTTACTGCACTTGAGCATCCGACATTTTATAGCGTTTTAGGCGTCCTAAGGACAATTGCGATTCCGCTGGTTTCACTTTTCTTGATAGGAGCTGCAGGCCACTTGATTACAATGAGAGCTACAATGGTATCGATACTTGGAGAAGACTTTATTACTACGGCCAGGGCCAAGGGCGTTAAGGAGAAAGACATTTTGAGGAAACATGCTGCACGGAATGCACTTATTCCAGTATCTACAAGGATGGCCCTTGAGTTTGCATTGATATTGAGCGGAGCTTTAATCGTGGATATAATTTTCACATACCCCGGGATCGGTTTTTATTTGTATGAGGCTACTTTAAAGGAAGACTATCCTTTAATTGAAGCAGCTACTTTTATGATCTCTGTTATTACTATATTTGCTTATTTGATAATCGATTACGTGCACGCGTGGCTTGATCCAAGAATAAGAGTTTAAGGTGATATATTGCTTAGTGAAAATGAAAAACAAAAGGAGAACAACAAGCGCTTACGAAGGTTGAAGCGACAACGTAGTCTACAACACTTCAGAGCACAATTCAGACTTTACATGAAATCGAGATATGGCAAGGCCGGATTCTATATACTGTTATCTTTCGCCGTAATTGCATTATTATCTCCAATTTTAGCACCGCAGCCCTATTCCTATATAGCGCCAGGTATTGACACACATGTTGCAAAGGAACGTGCGGCTATAGATCTGCGCTCCAATAACACAAGCGCTGGAAGCAACCTGACTTATTTTGGGCCACTAGCATCATCTGCCAGTACAACCGGCTCATATGTTATTTACTATGCTGTATCGAATGGATCACTTTATTCAGAAGGTATCGGCTCTACCGGTGCAACTCCCGTGAATTCATCATTTTATCTTTATAATGTACCGGTAAACAATACTAACCAGTTGCTACCTCCGATTATTATACCACTGCTCAACTATGGTCCATACCTGTCGGCAGGACAGTACGAACTGCAGAATTTCATTCTCCTATCCACTACTAATGGGAACCTATACATTGGAAAAGCAGGCTGGACAGGTACCCTAACGGGCTCAGGAAGACCTACGTTTGTATCCGTTTCCCATTCCTCAGTCAATGGCACAATTGTATCTCCGCCAGTGAGCGATTCTACGCCACTTCAGTTTACCCTCCCGACGTGGGTCCCGTTCTATAATCTGCCCTCAGGCTATTATTCGAACCCAAACTTCGAGATTGGAAACCCCGGTTTTGTATTTGTTATCTCGCACAATGTTACAGGCTATTACCTTAATGAATTCCAGGCTTACCCACTTGTTCATAGATGGTCAGTAAAACTAAATACAGACTCTGCTCCAAGGAATGTTCAATATTATGGCTCCTACTACGAGCTTGGATTGTTAACTGGTCAGTCATCAGTCATTATCTCCTATAGCAAAAACCTAACAGCCTATTCTCCTTTAACTGGAAAAGTAGTTTGGAACGTCCATACAACCAGTTCGGTGGTTCAAGGGCCCTATATCCCGAAGGATTACCAGTTTCAGTCTAACTCCTATAATGCCTTATTTATTGCCACATCGAATAACAATGTCTATTCGGTGAACCTTAGCACGAGGAACCTTACGACAATATTGCATACTTCCTCCAGAGTGACTGGATTCTCAAGTTCATATGGGAGCGTCGGCTTCCCAACAGTACTTGTAACAGAGACTTCTACGAGTGTATACATTACTTCAAGCCTTTACTCCGTCTCGACTAATGGAACTAACAGTACCAATGTTAGCCGCACCAATTATACTACTAGAAATTTCGCATTGCCTTCGGGCTATGGTAGCTACCTTACAAATCCGATATTTGACAACTTTGCTTTTACATTCATTATTGCATCATCTAATGGTCTACTGTTTTCTCTACAAACTGGAAATGGATCTTATCCTTTCACATGGCGGGCTACGCTTACTCCTACTCCTGTGAATGTTTCCCAGCCAATCACCTTCTATGATGTAGCTACAGGGAGGAGTGTCATAGGTGTTATAGCATCAACTGGTATTTTTTACATTTACGATACCAATGCTTATGACCTGAACCCAATACCGCCAACTTTCCATACCGTTACTGGAGCAATATTCCCGCTGGGAACGAACCAGGAGGGGCAGGATCTTTTTGCACAGTTTATTCAAAGTTTCTGGACTGATTGGCTTCTCGGAGTTATGATCGGGATCGCAACCATTGCAATTGCACTTCTTGCGGCAATGGTTATAGGTTACAAGGGCGGTGCCGTAGGAAGCATATTCGAGGTCATCTCTCTTTCAGTTTACCTTATACCTGGACTGGCGCTACTAATAGCGCTTCAATCAGTCATAGGATCAAGCTTCACCAACTTAGTCTGGATCGTAACAATAGTATCTTGGCCATTTACTACATTCACGCTGATTGGCATAGTGAGACAAATAAAGTCAAGGACATTTGTTGAAGCAGCTAGAGTCTCGGGGGCTGGATTCTTTGGCATAATGAGGAGGCACATACTTCCCAATATCGCTCCTCTTACTCTTTATCTCCTGTCGCTAGCGATAAGTGGAGGAGTTGCAGCAGTTGCAGGATTGCAGTTCCTTGGTCTTGCACCGCTCAACCTTTCCACCTGGGGAGGCATGCTGAACTCTGTCCTCGGCAACTTCTACTATGCGGTACTGGCACCATGGTGGGTTCTGCCTCCTGCTATTGCGCTGACTATGTTCATATTTGCCTTCATCTTCGCATCTAGGGGACTAGACGAGGTTGTAAATCCACGTCTGAGGAGGCGCTAAATGCAAATAGGCGCTTTTAAGACAGACAGGACAATGAGCAAGACTATTGTCAGAGTGAATGATCTTTCTGTCAGGTTCAAGACATTTGAGGGAGAAATACAGGCACTTTCTAACATAAGCTTCGACCTAAAAGAAGGGGAAATCCTGGGAATAATCGGCGAGAGCGGATCAGGGAAATCAACACTTGCCACTGCTATGATGTCTTTGCTGCCGGACAATGCCAGCGTTGGCGGTGAAGTACGTTTCGTCAACCGTATTGCAGGCGGTCTTGAAGACGAGGAGATCGTGACATCTGCCGAGACATCGGGAAGGGCTTACTTCAAGCTCCGTAAGTCGTCCAGGAAAATCTTGGATGAGCGCCTTACTACATTAAGATGGAAGTCGATTGCCATGGTCTTCCAGGGGGCGATGAACTCCCTCAATCCCGTCTACACGGTAAGGAGGCAGATCAGGGAGGTTTTTGATATCCATGAACCTCTTATGTCGGTAGAAGAGATTAATGCAAGGATCGATGAGTCCTCGAAGCTTGCTGGTTTCAACACGAGGTTCCTGGATTCATACCCGCACCAGTTAAGCGGCGGGATGAAGCAGAGAGCCGTCATAGCCATGGCGCTCGCTTTGAATCCACAGCTTATAATCGCAGACGAGCCCACAACAGGACTTGATGTGATCACTCAGGCCAAAATCATAAAGGAGCTCAGGAATCTCAGGGATAACGGTCTGATAAAGTCTATGGTGATCATATCCCACGACGTTGGAGTCGTATCACAACTTGCTGATCGCGTTGCCGTCCTATATGCTGGCAAGATAATGGAACTCGGCACTGCAAAGGATGTATTCAAGAACAGTTCCAATCCGTACACGGTGTCGCTTCTGAGAAGTTATCCATCCATAAGATCGACGCGAACCGTTGTCACAGGAATCCCAGGGGCAGTTCCGGATCTGCTGAACTTGCCGAAAGCATGTTACTTTGCTACAAGGTGTTTCTATGTCAAGCCTGACTGCACTACCCAGTTGCCTCAATATGTTGAGGCTTCACCTGGTCACGTGAGCCTGTGCCTGCACACGAAGGAGTTCGTGAACGACATGAGCGATGGCAAACTGAAGCCCAGCGCTGAAAACATACAGGAAAGCAAAGACTACACAGATAAAGCATACAATGTGATAGAAGCTTCCAACCTTACAAAGTATTTCGAGCTTTCCGCCAGTGCAGCAGGAGCCCTTTTTGGCTTGGGGAAGAAGAAATATGTCAGGGCTGTGGATCACATAGACCTGGAAATCAAGAAAGGACAAATTCTTGGAGTCGTCGGTGAAAGCGGTTCCGGCAAGACTACACTTGGAAGGACCATCTTAATGACGCTCCATCCGACATCCGGGAAAATCATGTATTCCTACCAGTCCGACGGTGAAGTCAAGGCAATAAACGTATCTGTCCTGCACGAAAGATCCAGGGAATTCAGGGCATACAGGAAAGCCACCCAGCTTATCTTCCAGGATCCTTACGACTCAATAAATCCAAAGATGACCATTCTCGACATAGTGGCGGAGCCATTAATGTCAAGCCTGGGATCGCACACGTTCGCAGAAATCGATGAACTGAAAGCATCCAGCCAGAATTCATCGCTTCCGAAGAAAAAGGCACATGAGCAGCCGGATGTGCTTGCAGAGGTTTCTAGAGCGCTTGAAATTGCCAATCTCACTCCGGCAAGCAATTATATTAACAGATATCCTCATGAACTTTCAGGTGGTGAAAGGCAGAGGGTCTCGATTGCCAGGGCACTTATACAGCGTCCTGATTTCCTGCTTGCAGACGAGCCGATATCCATGCTTGACGTATCGATTAGGGCCAACGTCATGAACCTTCTTCTCCATCTAAGGAATGAGTACGGCATGTCGATAATGTACATATCGCATGATATTGCCTCAGCAAGGTATGTTTCCGACTATATCGCAGTGATGTATCTTGGCGTTGCCGTTGAGTACGGACCGGTCGAAGAGATCATCAAGATGCCTTTCCACCCGTACACCAAGTCGCTGATCAATGCAGTGCCATCACCTGATCCTGACTGGATCCACCATGACCTGAAGATTCTCGGAGAAGTCGGGAATTCCGTCGACGTTCACGCTGGTTGCAGGTTTTATGACAGGTGCGTTTTCAGGAAGGACATATGCGAAGGCACTCCTCCACCCGTCAGGAGAGGCGCAGACAGGATGTATATATGCCACTTCGATCAGGACGGCCTGATAGAAAACGATGACGATGAAAACGTGGAAAAAACTGAGGAAGGCGAAGTGGAATTCATAAAGGCAGAAGGCGAACAGGGCAAATAGATAGGTCAACTTGATTGAAAAGGAACCGGCTGAAGGAAACAGCGATCTCATCATCGAGGCGCTGGAGCACCGCAGTACAATCCAGGCAATACTGCGTTTCATATATATCCCGTTTGCCCTGCTCGTGGCGCTTATCCTGGTTGCACTGATCGTCCATTACTTCGGCATATCGTCTGTGACGATTGCCATGCCCACGATAATAACTCTGTGTGGCTTCGGCATAGCATTCGTAGGTGCTTTCTGGGATTTCGGCGCAAGGAAATACCTTAACAGTCTTGCAAACAGCAGGATCATGTTCACAGATAAAGACGTAACAAGGATAAACAAGCAGCAGCTCCAGCTGACGCTTATCTATCTTGGCATAGCCGGTCTTTATGTGCTGGCTGCTGCCTTTATCTATCTATTCCTGTGATCTATT
>JBMFWM010000041.1:10594-13907 GCA_049965275.1 Thermoplasmata archaeon
AGCCGGTCTTTATGTGCTGGCTGCTGCCTTTATCTATCTATTCCTGTGATCTATTTCTTGGGTTTCCTGATCGCCTTCTTTGCCAGCACCTTTGCAATCTCCACAGCCTTTTCAAGTTGAGGGTCCCTTCCTGCAAGATAATCGGACGGTGTGTTGTCAACCTCGATTGTCGGGTCTGTTCCATAATTCTCTACCCCAAAGCCGACATCTGTAAACCAGAATGAAAACTCCGGCTGGGTGAACATGGTTCCGTCTACAAGGGTCCTGCGGGGGTTGATTCCGACCACGCCTCCCCATGTCCTTTCCCCGATCAGATCGCCCAATCCCATCAGCTTGAACGAATGGGAGAAAATATCACCGTCTGAACCGGCAAATTCGTTCGTCACTGCGACCATGCCGCCGCTTATGGCGTATGATGGGTAAGGCAGGTATTTCCCCCTTCTCGGTATGTCGAACCCGATGAGCTTCCTGGAAAGCTTCTCCAGCAGAAGATGCGAGACATGACCGCCACCGTTGAACCTGACATCGACTATCAGGGCAGGCTTCTCCCACTCGTATATGTACTGGCGGTGGAATTCTGCGAAACCCTTCGCCATCATGTCAGGGATGTGGATGTAGCCTGCATCCTTGAACTTCGATCTCACTAGCGCCCTGTTGCTTTCAACCCAGTCCCTGTATATCGTGTTGAGTTCGCTCTTCTGCGTCTTGACGAAGAAGGTGCTGGACTTGCCCGATCTCTTTACCTCGACCTCAACAAGCGAGTCTGCAAGGTTTTCCAGGGCCTTTCCCGGAGGCGTATTTGCTCCTATCTTCACATGATTTATCGAGACGAGCTCATCGCCTTCCCTGATATCAACGCCGGGCGCCAGAAGCGGGGATCTTTCATCCAGGTTGGAAGGATCGCCGCAGTATATCTTACCGAAGTAATATTTCCCGTTCCTGTATTCAAAGGAAGAAGCGATCTTGCCAATTCTGTGATAGGATGACCGGTACAGTTCTCCGCCTCTCTCGTAGCTGTGCGAGGTGCCCGTTTCGCCCTGCATCTCCTTCAGCACATCAGACAGCTCAAATCTTGAGTTAACCTGATCAACAAATGGAATGTACCTGTCCCGGACGGAATCCCAGAACTGGTTGATCTTCTCCTCCTTCCAGTATTTCTCCTTCATTGTACGCCAGGTTTCAAGGAACATCTGTCTCCATTCCTCCCTCGGTACGATCTCGCACCGTATCCTGCTAAGATCAATCTTTGTGAGGTCGTCGTCATGCCACTTGCTTTTCGTGCCATCCGATTTGGACAGGGTATCGAGGTCATGCACGCTGAACTTTCCCTTCTTCCTGACTAGTATCCTGTTGTTTCCACCTGACACCCTGAAACCGGAAATCTCCTTGAGCACCTGTTTTGCCTTTCCTGTCGTCATGTCGAAGAAAAGAAGCTCTCCGTCGGATCTTGGACCATTTCCCATGTTCTTCATGACCCCTTCGACAGGGAAGCGTAGCAGAAGAACTGCGTCATTAATCGCCATTATGGTATGAAACTCTGCGGAATCGATCGGCAAAGGCACAGTCCTGTTCATTATGCCTTCAAGTGAAATATCTTGAAGCAGAGGAGCATCTTTTTTCGCTTTGCTGCTGCCTATCCTGTTCCAGATAGGCGATGACTCCTTCCCGTCAAGTGTAACAACGAATGGCTTCGAAGCCTTGGGGAATCCCATGTCAAACACGACCTTGTCGTATATGGGGTCTAGCGCTCTCTCGGACAGATAGAAGAGGTATCTTCCGGAGGGATCAAAGGATGGCGAAAAGTCTACCGCCGCCTTGGAAGTGACAGGAGTCTTCTTTCCTGATTTGATATCTATAAGCAAGATAGAAGAAAGCGGCCCTCCTTCGGCCTCGCCCTCAGGGTATGAAACGGCGATCCACTTTTCCGTAGGATGCCATGATATATCCTCTACCATCCCGATGTTGTTGCTGTCAAGAAGAGTGGCTTTTCCCTTCTGCAGATCGAGAAGGTACATTTCGAACCGATTTGTGGAGGCAACTGCAAGCTTTCCTGAGGGGCTGGCTGACAGGACTTCTATAAGGCCGACATCCTTCAGGATCGTCTTCTTCTCCTTTCCAGCAAGATAAACGCAGTCGCTGCCTGATTCATCGTTCACAACAAGCATATTTGCTGTGTCGCCCGCGAATGTCAGCCGGCTGGATCTTCCTCCTTTGATATCGGCAAGTGTTGTCACAGGGCCGCTTGTGCCCTTCAGCAAATATGGTTTTCCCCTGACTATGTACCCGGATGATCCGCCGTCATGCGACAGCGCGTATTCTTCCAGGAAAGATGATGGCTCGACAAACCTCCTTTCAGTGAACATCCCTGTTACTGGCAGGGCTATTTTCAATTCCGTGCTTTTATCTTTGACCGGATCATATGTGAATATCCTGCCGCCTTTGTGAAAAACTCCAGTCTTTCCGTCACTTCTCAGGTTCCTTGCGAAGAAGTCCTTGAACCTTGTATGCTGCTTCAGGTCCTTTCCCTGCAGGTTGACGGAGTATATGTTGCCTGTGCCGTCCAGATCGGTAATAAAATAGAGCCTGTTCTTAATGAATGCCGGTGAATCTATGCCGGATTCAAGCTGCAGGAACTTCGCATAAGACCCCTTGTTTCCGCGGTCGAAATAAACTTTGCCGCGCAGACCTCCTCGATACCTCTTCCAGTATGTGAGGTCCTGAAGGCCTCGTACAAGAAAGGTTCCTTCCTTTGTATGGAGCAGCGATGATGTCGGCCCGAGCTTGAGCTGCTCGTAAGCCAGCGTATTCACATCGATCCTGTAAGGAAGCGTCTCCCTCATGAACGGTGAACCCTCGTCAGAAACAGCCAGTATAGTGCTGTCAGATTGCCAGTCCACAACATTTGTTCCAGAGGTTCCGAAGTAGGTGACGCGCTTCAGCTCTCCTGTCTGGAGTGAAATGACATATATTTCAGAAATCACCGAGTCTGTTCCCTTCGTCGACCTGAATGCAACCTTGGTGCCGTCAGGAGAGATCCTGGGGCTCGTAATAGTTCCAAGGTTGGAAAGGATCAGCCGTGGATTCTTCCCATCCAAATCACAGGACCACAGATTGTCCTCCGATGTAAATACTAACTTATCTCCCCTGATATCAGGATGCAACAAATATGCCATACAGGTTAATTTCTCAAATTGTATTAATACTAGCGAATTTGTCAGGAAATAAGATTAGTTATTGACGGGAAGAACCCGCTGAATCATGCAATCCTAATCCGCGGCCTGGGAAAAGCAGAAATCGCTGTATCCCTGAAAAG
>JBMFWM010000042.1:0-13204 GCA_049965275.1 Thermoplasmata archaeon
TCATATATACGTATATATACATAACCTTATATTTAAAGAACCATACACACCTAAGCTCGCACCTGACACTGCCTCATACGTTTGACCAGAATGTAAGATTCTATTCGTCAATTGCCGAATTGTACATCGTTAATTTTTTTATATATGCTCTCCATATCCTGACAGGTGTTTAGTTGTCTGGTATAGTATCATATGGATCATACATCCCGAAGTACAGGATCAAACCTGACGAGATTGCCAGGGTTTGGGGTGAGGATCCGGAAAGCATTAGGAATGGAATATATATTTTGAGCAAGTCGGTACCGTCACCTGACGAGGACGTTGCAACGATATCCGTCGAGGCAGCAAGGAACGCAATGAAGCGTGGAAATATCGAGCCTGCGGATATCGGATCTATCTATGTCGGGTCAGAGTCGCATCCTTACGCGGTCAAGCCGACCGCGACAATCGTCGGATCCGCCATTGGTGCAAACTTCGACCTTTTCGCCGCAGACTATGAATTCGCCTGCAAGGCCGGCACTGCCGGAATGCAGAATGTGAAGGCAATGGTCGATTCTGGCATGATAAAGTATGGTATGGCAATCGGCGCTGACACGTCACAGGGAGCGCCCGGAGATGCACTTGAATATTCGGCATCTGCCGGCGGCACCGCAATGGTCATCGGTAAGGAGAAAGTCATTGCCGAGATCAATGACACCCTATCCGTTACATCAGATACACCAGATTTCTGGAGGCGAGAGGGGCAGCCGTACCCGACGCATGGAGAAAGATTTACGGGAGAGCCTGCATACTTCAAGCATACAATCAGCGCCTCAAAGAAGCTGATGGAACGAGTGGGAACAACGCCAAAGGATTACAAGTATGCTGTTTTTCACCAGCCCAATGGTAAGTTTCCTACCAGGGCCGCCAAACAGCTTGGTTTCTCGGATGAGCAGTTCAAGGACGGACTCCTGACGCCTCAGATAGGCAATACGTATTCCGCAGCGATGATGACAGGCCTTTCTGCGTTGCTCGATATAGCGCAGCCTGGAGACCGCATACTGGCAGTATCATTCGGATCCGGAGCGGGATCCGATGCTTTTGATCTGACCGTAACGGACGAGATAGAGGCGATGGACCGCAAAGCAGCGCCTACCATCAAGGAGCTGCTGAGCAAGGTAATTTGGGTTGATTATGCAATATATGCGAAATTCAAGAGGAAGATATTAACAGGTGATAACATTGAATGATGTTTACATTATAGGTGCAGGAGAGACAAAATTCGGGGAACTGTGGGAAAGGTCTTTGAGGGAGCTGGCAACAGAGGCTGGCCTCCGGGCAATCGAAAGTGCAGGCATTTACTCCAGGGACGTAGAGGTCCTGTATGGAAGCAACACCCTTGGTGGTGCCATAAATGCACAGAATGATATTGGAGCCCTAATATCTGACTTTACCGGCCTGGCACACAATAATATTCCTGCGATTTCCGTTGAAGCATCAACTGCGTCGGGAGGAGCAGCAGTAAGGGAGGCTTATCTTGGCATCAGATCCGGGGAGTACAACGTGGCGGCAGTCGGCGGGGTGGAGAAGCTTACTGATCTTTATGGATCCGAAGTGCTGGACCTCACAAGCACCCTTCTGGACAGTGAGTGGGAAGGTTTCTTCGGTGCAACACCAGCAGCCATAGCGGCGCTCGTAGCCCAAAAATACATGAAGGATTTCAAGGTGGATCGTGAAAGCCTTGCAATGATGTCCGTCAATGATCACATGAATGCATCCAAGAATCCGGATGCGCATTACAGGAACCTGCTCACGGTCGAGGGAGCGGTATCGTCCACAATGGTCGCCGAGCCGCTGGGAATGATGGACTGCAGCCCTGCAAGTGACGGGGCAGCTGCCATTATACTTGCTTCCGAGGAGTACGTGAAGAAGAACAAGATCCAGGGAATAAAGATACTTGCATCGGCAGTTGCGCAGGATTATCTGGCACTGCACAGCAGGAAATCCATCTACAGGTTTGATTCCACTGTTGTTGCGGCAAGGAACGCATACAAGAAGAGTGGACTGAAGCCGGATGATATATCGTTCGCAGAGATTCATGACTCATACAGCATATACGGTCTGATCGAGCTTGAGGACCTTGGTTTCGCCAAGAAGGGCGAGGCAAAGAAACTTATGCCTGAAGACATAAAGCTGGACGGCAGAATCCCGATCAATCCTTCGGGTGGCCTGAAGGCAAAGGGAAATCCTTTCGGCGCGACCGGAGTGGGACAGTTTGTGGAGGCATACCAGCAACTGAACGGAAAGGCCAAGGAAAGGCAGGTTAAGTCTCCTGCAAATGCGCTTCTGCACAGCATGGCTGTAAGTGGTTCCACTTCTGTTGTTCACATACTGGAGGGGAACTGAAATGGGAGAGCTTTCAAGATTCTGGAGAGAGTCAAACCACAGGTACAGGTTGATAGCAGTAAAATGCGGCAACTGCAACGAAGTCTACTTTCCTCCCAGGGATGTTTGCCCGATATGCCACCGGGAATCGATAGGAAAGATGCGTGAAGTGCAGCTAAGCGGCAAAGGGGAGATAGTATCTTATACGATTGTGCATGATGCGCCACCTGCATTTATGAGGCAGAGGCCATATGTTCTTGCACTGATAAAACTGGATGAGGGTCCCACGATAACAGGGCAGTTAGTTGATGCCGATCATGAAGCACTGGAAATGGGGAAACGCGTCAGGAACGTCTTCCGGAAAGTAAGGGAGGACGGTAAGAGCGGCATTATCCAGTACGGGTATAAGTTCGTCCTTGAGGAATAGATCCTTATTTATACCTGAATAGGCATAATTAACCGGTACATCTTGCTGCCCGGTATTCCTGCAACTGACCAGCGCCAGAACAGCGATCATGCCTATCCGATAAGAACGATGAGGAAGGGACGTAATGCTCTGTCTTATGTGCTCCTCGTCACATATATCCTTTCGATTGTGATGCTGATCCTGACATTTGCATACCTGGTGTCTTTTGGCGGACTGCCGCTTAAGGATTTCCTGAAAATGCATGTCAGTCCATACTTCTTTATCCTGCTACTTCTTGTCGAGCTTCCGTCTACGAGCCTTCTCTCTCTGGTCATATTCATAATACTGGGTTATGCTATTGTCTTTGCAGCGGTTGGAAGTGGATTCAACTCGTCAGTATCGCCGATAGACAGTTCCAACGGCTTCTTTTCCATGATGGCCCCGGTCCTTCTAATCGTGTCGCTCATAATCACGGTTGCGGAGGAGTCGCTGGGCATACCCATACTTGGTCCGCAGCCTGTCACGACAGCAGCATACGGCGGCTTTGTGGACCTTATATACGCACCGTTCGTGGAAGAGTTTGGTTTCAGGATACTTCCGCTCGGTATTCTGACCTTTATTCCATTCATCATGCATGTAAGGCAGCCTTCGAAAGGGATTGGCGATCATCTAGGTTACCTTGTTCCTCCCGTAAAGGCTTTTTTCATATATCTTGTGTCACCTGGATACTACAGATCCAGGTATGGCGGCCGGAACCGTGCAGTCGATCTTATCCTGATACTTGTAACAAGTGGCATCTTCGCATATGCGCATGTTTACTACGGCGCATGGAGCTGGGGAAAGCTTTTCCCTATTTTCGTGGATGGGGTAATACTTGCAGTTGGATACCTGAAATTCGGCCTTTATGTTGACATTCCGCTGCACTGGTTCATCAACGATTTCGCAGGGCTGGAGCTTGTTGATCCATCGACGCTAGGCTTCCTTGTATTTGTGCTGATATGGTGCATGGTCGCATGCGTTATTGGCATAATTTACAGCATACCAAGCGTCAGGCGCTTTTTCAGGTCCAGCAGAAGCACCGGTGCACTCAGGTGAACATGACCCTCTTTCCTTCTATCCTGTATGGATCGTAAAGCAGACGGGATATCGTGCTGATGAGGAGGGGTTTTTCCATCGCCTTCACCTTTTCCGACAGCGATTCCGGGGTATCGTTATCAGATACCTGGACAATTGCCTGCGCTATTATAGGTCCTGTATCGACACCGGTATCGACGAAATGAACTGTGCAGCCGCTGAACTTTGCACCGCTTTCTATGACCGCATGATGAACGTTCAGGCCGTACATGCCTTTCCCTCCGAAGCAGGGAAGCAGTGCTGGATGCGTATTTATGATCCTCTCCCTGTGCCTTTCCACGAATTCTGCCGGGAGTATCCTGTTATATCCAGCCAGAACAGCAATATCTGGGCTGTAATCTGAGAATATCCTTTCAAGCGAACGGATTGCTTCATCCTGGTGCTTCGTCATTAGATGGAGCACCGGAATAGCAGCAGACGCCGCCCTTAGGACGGCACCGCAGTCCTTCCTGTCTGATGCAAGAACTGCAATATCGGCAATGAGGTCCCCTCTTCTTGATGAGTCAAGTATGGACTGGAAAGTTGTGCCGGTTCCTGATGCAAGTATAGCAATTTTTTTCCTCTGCATGTTAAAGCTATTGGGGCTGCTTTTAATAATTTAGCGCTGCCCGGAATTTGTAACCGTGGATGACCTCTTGATGTCCTCCGAGAACTCCAGTATCCTTCTCTTGATCGATTCAATGAGATCATCAGCACGTTCCTGCACTATCTTCTGGAGCTCGGCGGCTTCCTGTATGATGTACTCATGATAGTAACCGCCTTCGCGTATATTGGCAGTTTCCCTGTATATGAGACCGGATGCTTCTAACTTCTGCAATATCCTGAAGACGGTTGACCTGTGCCTGCCGCATGCATCAGATATCTCATCCACAGTAAGAGGTGACTTGTTGAGGAGAATGAAAAAAAGCTCAAGATCGGAATCACTGAGTTCAAACAGATTTGAAAGGAGATCGTGGCAGCATGCGCCCTTCCTCATCAGTCTTGACAGTTCAGCCATACATCATGATTACATACGTCCATATAAGGTATTGCACGGTATTCGCAATACTACGAAATACTAATATACCCATGTGAAATATCTGGACTGTGCTCTTCCGATAATCGAATTGGAAAGCACGGGTGAAAATATGAGTAACGATAACGAAGCTGAAAAGATAAAACAGAAGATTGCCAAAGACATGACTGCTGGATCAAAACCCCTCGGAAAACCTATTGATTTGAATGATGCGAATTTCCACGATGCCGTGAAGAAAACAAATTACCTGATCGTGGATTTCTGGGCACCGTGGTGCGGTCCATGCAGGTATGTATCACCGGTTCTTGAGGAACTTGCAAAGGATTATGCCGGAAAGGTCACGGTAGGCAAGCTCAATGTTGATGACAACCCGATGGTATCCAGCGAATACATGATCAACAGCATTCCGACAATTATGTTCTTCAAAGGCGGAGAACAGGTGGATGCCATGATCGGAGCTGCTCCAAGACCCTTCATAGAAGAGAGACTGAAGGAATACCTCTGAAGAGAGACTGAATCATGGAGAAATACGACGTCATAATAATTGGCGGAGCGGCAGCTGGATTGACTGCCTCTCTATATACGGCAAGGCAGGGCTTGAAAACCCTGGTCATAACCAAGGATATTGGCGGGCAGGCGCTTCTCACAAACGATATACAGAACTATCCAGGCATAATGCAGATTGGGGGCTTCGAGCTGATGACAAAGTTCCAGGAACAGTCAGCTTCCTATGGAGCCGAGTTCAAGTATGACGAGGTCGTCTCAATCGAGAACAAGCCCGGAGAGAAGATCATTTCGACCAGCACAGGCGAATACTCATGCACTGCGCTGATACTTGCGTTCGGTAAGACCCCGAGGGATCTTGGCGTACCCGGTGAGCAGAAATTCAAGGGCCGAGGCGTGTCGTATTGCGCTGTCTGCGACGGCCCGATATTTAAGAACCGGGTAGTCAGCGTTGCGGGGGTCGGTGACCATGCCCTGCAGGCTGCAGTATATCTTGCAGGAGTTGCAAGCAAGGTCAACCTGATTCTTCCAGGAAATGAGGTTCGTGGTGATGATTCGCTGGTATCTGCGGTCAAGGCCGACGACAAGATCGTCACTGCAGCAGGAAGGAAAGTCAAATCGATAAGCGGCGACAAGACGGTGAAATCAATCCTGCTCCAGAAAGCTGACGGATCGGATGCAGAAGAGGTTCAAACAGACGCCCTATTCGTGGAAATGGGATACATAGCGAGAACAGAATTCATAAAAGGCATTGTCAACCTGAACAAGGAAAATGAGATAATTATTGACAAGTTCGGTGCTACAAGCGCCGAAGGTATATTCGCTGCAGGCGATGTAACCGATGTACCATACAAGCAGGCTGTAATCTCAGCAGGCCAGGGTTCCATAGCAGCGCTATCAGCCTATAACTATATACAGAAGCTTCGGGGAAAACCAGTTTCAAAGACAGACTGGAAATCCGTCAAGACTGTAAAGCAATAAGCTTTACCCTTTTTCCTTTATTTTATTACTTTCTAATGAATATTCACACTGATCCTTAAATCCCTAATTCGATGTGCTGAAGAAATATCTGAAATCGCCGTTCCAGAATGTGAAAATCAAGCCGTAGAAGTTTTTACTGCTAATAGCACGGTTTGGTTTTTACGTTGAATGAATGCTCAACCAAATGCGCCTTTCCCCTGAATTCCTACTTCGCATGCAGATCGGCGGAAACCTTTATGATTTTAACCCGCGTATCCTTGTAAGCAGGTGTTTTTGTAATCGGATCCAGAATATCTGATGTAAGCATGTTCGATGGCAGTTCATGGAAATGGAATGTTGTAAATATAACGCCAGCCTGCAGGTTCGCGTTGCCTTTTGCATGTGCCCTGAGAGATCCGTTCGTTGACCTGAGCTCTATGATCTCGTCTTCCGATATACCCTCCCTCTGCATGTCCTCCGGATTCATCTCAATAGAAGCGCTTGGGCTAATATCTGCGATTATCCGTGATCTTGAGGTCATGGTCGCGGTATGATACTGTTCCCTGAGCCTTCCAGTTATCATGACATATGGGTACTCAGATTCTTCAGCATCAGCCCATGTGATAGGGCGGAATCGTGCCTTTCCCCTCATGACACCGTTTACATGCAGGATTTCTGTTCCCGTTGATTCAATGGAAGGAACGGGCCACTGCATTCCCATGTTTTCGAGCCTATCCATACTGACTCCTTTCCATGAAGGCACGAGACCGGATCTTTCCTTGTCAATATCAGATACATCTTTGAATCCCAGCGCGTTTCCCATCTTTTCTGCAAGCATTGCGTAGATGAGCCAGTCTGGCTTAGCCTCACCTGGCGGATCTACAACCTTCCTAACGAGTTGTACCCTGCGCTCTGTGTTCGTGAATGTTCCATCCTTCTCCAGAGTGGATGCGGCAGGTAGGACAACATCCGCGAATTCAGCAGTTTCTGTCATGAATATGTCCTGAACAACGAGGAAGTCCAGCTTCTTCAGTGAGGCTATGACTTCGGAGGAGTTTGGGTGCGTCCTGACCGAGTTCTCTCCAGATATATACATTGCATGGATGCTGCCTTCATGCATAGCATGCGTCATTTCGGTGGATTTCAGTCCTGCTGAAGCCGGCAAGTGGGCATTCCATGCATCCTCGAACTTCTTCCTGACAGCCGGATCCAGAAGGCTCTGGTATCCCGGCAGCGATCCGGGAGAACCTCCCATGTCCGCCCCGCCCTGAACGTTGTTCTGGCCCCTCAGTGGATTGAGACCACCGCCGGGGATGCCAATGTTACCTGTAAGTATAGCAAGATTGACGAGCGATGATACATTGTCCGAACCATTCCTGTGCTCGGTTATACCAAGTGTCCAGAATATGCTTGAGGGTTTGTTCTTAGCGTAAGTCTCCGCAACTTCCCTTATCCTGGCGGCAGGTATTCCAGTGATCTTCTCCGCCCTTTCCAGCGTGAACGGCCTGAGGCTCTCCTCAAATTCCCTGAAGGCCTCGGAATACTTCTCTACATAGCTATGATCATAAAGATCCTGATCAAGTATATGCTTCGCCATTGAAGAGAAGAGGAAAGCGTCTGTACCTGGCGTGATCTGCAGGAAGATATCAGCCTTTTCGGCAAGATCGACTCGTCTTGGATCCACCACGATCAGTAGGGCGCCATCACTCTTGGCCTTCTTGATGTAAGCGCTGGCAACTGGATGAGCCCTGTCAGTGTTTGACCCGACAACCATGATGGTGCGTGAATTCTCCATGTCATGGATGGGGTTGGTTCCTGCACCTGCACCGGTTGCGTAAGAGAGCATTGCTGCCGACGGGGCGTGGCAGAGGGTTGCGCTCTGGTCGACGTTGTCGTTGCCAATCACAACTCTCATGAATTTCTGGAAGGCGTAAACGTCCTCATTTGTTCCCCTGTCGCATGCAATCCCTCCAATGCTGTCTGCTCCGCTCTTCTCCTTGACGGATCTGAGCCGGCTGGATACCAGATCAAGGGCCTCGTCCCATGTTGCCTCATGGAAAATATCTTCAATGCTTCTTTTTCCAAGTGGGGATTTTCCTGCCCCAGCATTCCGTATAAGCGGGGTTCTGAGCCTGTCCGGGCTTGAGTCGAATTCCCATCCAAACTTCCCCTTGACGCACAGCATCCCCTCGTTCACGCCGATTCCCTCAATTCCCCTGGCCCAGACTATCCTGTTGCCTCGTACGCCGTATTGAATAGTGCAGCCGACTGCGCAGTATGGGCATGTTGATGTTACTGTCCGGTCAGCCTTCACCCAGTCCTTCTCTATGAGGGCACCTGTTGGGCAGACGTCAACGCATGCTCCGCAGGATTTGCAGCTGGATTCTCCAAGCAGCAAACCATCATCGAACTGAATTTCAAGCTCCTGTCCACGTGAATGAAAACCAATGACATCATTTCCCTGCTCGTCGTTGCATGCTATTACGCATTTACCGCACTTTATGCACAGGGAAGGATCAAACTCGATCCCGGGATGGCTCCTGTCAATCCTGGAAGAATGTTCACCGTTTGACAAGCTTACGATACCATATTCTGCTGCATATTCGTGGAGGAGACATTTTGCCTCCTTTTCGCCCTCATGGGAACCATGATCAAGCATGAGCATTGTCAGCAGTGACTTCCTGTATTCGCCAAGACTTACTGTTTCAGTTGTGATCTGCATTCCATCGCTTATTGTGGTGGAACATGACGGGACCGGCTTCGGGATGCCTTTCACAGAAACCAGGCAAAGCCTGCAGGTGCCGTTGTCATGCCCTTCATAGTGGCACAGTGCTGGGATATGCACTCCTGCTTTGCTTGCAGCATCAAGAATGGTCAGCCCGCTTTCCACCTTCCCCTGTTTTCCGTTAATAGTGATCTGGATCATTGTTTCTCCTCTGAAAAGCAGACACCGGCGGGGCATTTCCCATCAAGGTGCTCCTGAAACTCTCCTTCGAACCTGGAAAGAGCGTCAACAAATGTCCTGCCCGCCACCTGGCCAAGGGCGCAGATGGATCCATCAATCATAACAGCAGCTATCCTTTTGCCGTCCTCGATCTCTGCGTCAGTTGCATTGCCGTTCACGATATCCTTCAGGAGACTGCTGATCCTGGCGGTACCAATGCGGCACGGAACACATTTTCCGCATGATTCCTTTTCAAAGAACCTGGCAATTTTGTAAGTTGTGTCCACTATGCATCTATCATGTGAAAGCGCGATAATTGCCCCGGTGCCAAGACCGGCACCTGCCTTCCTCACGGAATCGAAGTCGAGGTGGATTGAAATATCAGATCCTGGGAGGATGCCGCCGGACAGCCCTCCCGGCATGAATGCCTTGATTGTGTTGCTACGCGATAAGCCGTCCTTTTCAACCAGATCCACCGCGTTGATGCCAAGTCTTTCCTGATATATTCCGGGAGATTTTACATCTCCAGTAAGGCTGTAGAACTTGCTGATTTCATTGCCTCCGGAAGCCAGGATTTCCGGGATGTGATATACAGTTTCGACATTATGCACTATTGTTGGCTTGCCATGCAGGCCCTTCTGCGTTGGAAACGGAGGACGGAGCCTTGGTTCTCCCCTCTTTCCCTCAACGCTTTCCATTAAAGCGGTCTCTTCCCCGGTGACGTAGCTTCCGGGAACAGACAGCACTTCCACTTTAATTCGCCCGAGAGCGTCGGAATGCTTCTGGCCCAGTTCAGCGATGGCACTCTGCATGCTCTCTCTTGCGTTCCTGTATTCAGACTTGATGGCAATTATGACATTATGCAGCCCGTTCAGGATTGCTGTCAGAAGAGCACCTTCCACTACTCTGTGTGGATAGATCTCCATAATGTGCCTGTCCTTGAATGTGCCGGGTTCTCCTTCATGCCCGTTGATGAGAAGAAATGCATCCTTCCTTGCGTCATCGGTAAGGGATTTCCATTTTGCAATAACCGGAAAGCCAGCTCCACCCATCCCCTTCAGGCCTGATTTCTGCAATGCATCCATGTACTGTCCGAAATCGTCTGCCTTCAAGACTTTATCCAGCACTTTGTATCCGCCTGTTTCGGTATACTTTGAAAAGTCCTCTCTTGCATTCATGACATACTCTGCGGTTGAATCCTCAATCTCTTTCAGGGACTGGTCTTCACGTGTAAAGTATTTTCCTCCGAGCCTTACGACAGGTGCATGATCGCAATAACCAAGACATGACTCCTTTTCGAAATACCTTATATTTTCGCCATCCGGGCTTTCTGGATATTTAAGCGAACAGGGCAAACCTTTGCATATCCTGTCGCTGCCTGTGTCTATGTTATAGAAGGATGTTATGCTGCTAACACTTGCTTTCGATATCTTGAACTCTTCTGCCAGATCACGAACAATGTCTGAGGCCTGGTCACTGCTCTTCTTCAGATCCTCAAGCCTGTCAAGAATGGATTCGCCATGGTTTGCCCTGCCATTGCTCACAAGATCGCCCCTCTCTTTTCCTTTAAGCTGTGCGTTATCCGGAATTTTCCAGAATTTTGATGAGGACTCAGGGAAAAACATTCAAGTGACAGGACTATACACTTCCTTTCAGATAACTGCCTGCTGAAGCTTAAAAGGTAGTACTGACATGTTCGGCATTTTCGTAACTGTACCTCCGTAAGCATTATGCCACGAGAAACAGCAATTTTCTGTCGGATTCAAGATAAACATAGAATGTTCAAGGCATATATCATTTATAGGATGCACCAGACACGCAAAATCAAGAGCATAGGCCTTGAAAGAACATGATTATTGTGGTGAGGTCAAGACTTGCGTCTATCATGCAGTTTAATAGTTTATTATAAATCAGCGCCAGTGTCAAAAAAAGAGTTGCTGAAAGAAGTTCAGGAAATAATGAAATACAGTGCAGAGAAACTTCCGGGGCAGTTTAACGCATTCGGAGGATTTAACCAGTCTGTACTGGCAGATGGAACCGTCTCACACAAGGTCAAGGAGCTTATAGCAGTAGCATTGTCACTAGCGAGTCCATGTGAATGGTGCATAACCTATCATACGGCCGAGGCGAAGAAGAGCGGTGCAAGCGATGAGGAAATTCTCGAGGCCGGATTTGTGGCAGTGCTGATGGCAGGTTCACCCGCGCTGATGCATATGAACATACTCAAGGATGCCCTGGATGGAAAGAAATAATCCAGATGATGCTATAACCATACTGAGGCGAAAAATATTGTCCGGAAATCCAGGTGACTACAAATACGAGAGAATTCTGCCAGACAGTGTGGATAAGGTTTTTTCGAAGCTTTCCCAGAAATTGAAGGAATCAGGATATGTGATCCTGTCCATAGTTGACATCAAGGAAACCTTGAAGAATTCAGGTCTGGATCCAGATTTCAAGCCTTTCTACATACTTGACGTGTGCAAGCCAAAGGCGGCACAGGCAATGATAGGGTCAAATGACGAATACGGTTTGCTCCTCCCGTGCAGGATAATGATCACTAAAACGGGCGATAAGACCATCCTTGGAATGCTGAGGGTATCAGAAATAGCATCCAAATATCTTAAAGAGGATAGGGAAAAGGCACTTCAGTTTGAAAGAGAACTCATTGCTTCAATGAATTCCATCTGATAACTTTTATTACAGAAGAATTTTCTATTTTGTTGCATGAACTTAGTGCGTTTAACAAAAATGGGATATTTTTGAGCATGTCAGGATACGTAATCACAATATATTTCCAAACCTCAGGTCTGATAATTTGATATTAGAAAGGCTTACCTTCATATCATGCAATAATAGCATTATTTATCTGCAAATAAAGTTATTTAGGAATCCCGCATGTTAAATGATAAACTATCGAACCACAAGGGAGCATTATAATTGATCCTTTTCTCTGCGCCCTTACAGGAGTGATTGCATTTTATGCTGCGGCACTCATTGTATTGGTTGACGCTTTTTGAGATACAAGAAACCAAGAAGCATGAAAATCGTCGTGAAAAGATTTGGGGCTGTATTGCTTTTTGTTGCTCTGGATTTAATAGCAAACATAACCAAACTCGTGATTTTGATTAATAATAACCTGAAAAGTCATATGTTGTCCTTTTAATTACTGAGCTGTATTCTGCGATTTGTTTCTTATGCTAGAATTCGATCTTCAGTATCTGATGGAAAAAGTTGATAAAGTTTGAAGAAGATCTTTTCGAGGTTAGTGTAATTAAACCACATAAGCTTGTAACCAGGTTGTCAACTTTAAGCTAACAAGGAATTTAAAATATGTTTATTTAGGAGGACTACCAAGATACTGTATCTCTAAACTAACTGGGAGATCCTGAAGTTTTTTAATATATTTGTTTCCCTTTTTAACAAAATCTTTGTCGCCCGACAAAAGCAACAAATTTTCGGAGGCGGCATATCCAACTCGCAAGAATTCGGAGAATATAATCTCATCTTTGTCTCTCAGCCCAGTGGCATTCATTGAGATCATAGCGACAACTTTGCTTATTATATCTTGAGATATTTCTATCCCATTTTTTCCATGCTTCAAAAAGAATAGGACGGTACCAAGTCCTCGCTCAACCCATCCAATACTAAGCGTGATCACATGACGCTTTACCTCCTTAATAGAGACTTCGACCAGATTGCCATCTGTTCTAAAAAATCTTTCAAACTCATCTATAAGGTTTCGCTTTGCCAACATAAGCTTATCCATTTTTAGATCAGTGTCATTTCCTTTTAAGTCGGTTTCTGCGCGGCTTATAAGAACATTTATTTCAGTTGCGGATATTTTATATTCTTTAGAACCTTTTGATTTCGCTGTTCT
>JBMFWM010000043.1:0-12857 GCA_049965275.1 Thermoplasmata archaeon
ATAAAGGAAATAGTTCCCATATAGTCATCACTCGGTATCCAAGAATCTCTCCCAATATCGTATAGCATAGATAAATTTTAATAAGCGAATTTGAATGGTTATTCTTGAGGTTTTATGACACAATCGGAAAGCCCTAAAGAACCAATACCAGCTCCAAAAAAAAGATCAACGATGAAATGGGTTGCCGTTGCAGTTGTCGTGATTATCGTGATAGTAGCAGGGGTAGTTGCAATTACATACCATCCGAGTACAACACCAGCTAAAAAAGTGACACTCTCCGCCCCCTTAGTTTACACTAGCACAAAACAAGCAATAACCGGAGAACAGGTAAGTTTCACGATCACGAATACTTCTGAAACGCCCACTAATGTCACGTGGAACTTTGGAGATGGAAACATGGGATATGGAAGCAGCACCACACATTCCTATGCATATCCAGGAAACTATCTAATTGAAGTGAACTATACCTACGGAAGTTCTTTTGCTACAAATGTAATGACACTCTATCCGCTTATAGTTTCCAAAAATTCTACTGCGATTAATATAACGACCGCGAGTCAGCTCACGAATCCTGTAATACTGTTTAATAAGACGATAAACCCCACTGCTCCTCTATTCAACGTTTCGTCAAGCATTAATCTGATTGCAGGATATTTACAGCCACCAACAGCTACAGGTTGGTCCATTACGCAATATACCTGGACCATGAACGGGAAGACATCAACGGGGGAGTACTTCAACACGACGGCAAGTGAAGCAGGTCTATATCCAGTAACACTCAACATTATAACTTCAAACTCCACCTCGTCTCAATCCAACGTAATAGAAGAAAGCATATTCGTTCATTCTTCAAGCCAATCTGCTGGCGTCCTTAAGGGGAAGGGATCAGTCGTAAATCCTGGGATAATAACAAATGCAGAAGTGGTTCCAGGTGGACCGTATTCTTTGGATCCTCAGATTGATTGGGAAACAGTGGGTATGGAAGTAATAAGGAATGTTTATCAGACTTTAGTAGCATACAACGGATCCAGCACCACATCATTTATACCTGTCCTTGTCAAAAATATACCTACAGTAAGTAATGGTGAAATAAGCTCCAACAATCTGAATTGGACTTTCTATATAAGGAGTAATGCAACTTTCGCCAACGGTCTTCCAGTAACAGCATTCGATGTCTACTTCTCAATCGTAAGGGAGCTGCTGTTCACAAGTGGAAATCCTGGTACAGGTGGATATACTCTTGCACAAGCCCTACTGCCAGGTTATGCTACTCAGACACCGGGATATAACGACTATGCTAACATAACAAAAGCAGTCACATTTGACAATACAACACAGAGCGTGACATTCCATCTGTTCAAACCTGTTCCGTATTTCCTTGACCTCCTGTCAGATACCCCATCTTCGGTGATAGAATATAAATGGGCTGTTGAACACGGAGCAGGACTTGCGTTCACTCCAGCAGGTTTCCAAGCCTACATGAATGAATCAAATGCTCCAGACTATAACCTCTATTTGCAATGGAATACAATGGGATCTGGACCGTTCCAGGTCTCTCAGGTTCAGCAAGGTGAAAGCATAACACTCACACCGAACCAATACTATAACCCACCTGGATATGGATTCCCCAAGTCTAATTACACTGTAGTCATAAATTACGTAAAGGAGGCTAGTACCGCGGTGCTCATGCTTGAAGATGGACAGGCTGATATTGTTTCAGCTCTGCCGACAAGTTCTCTACCAAGTGTTCAAACTCTCGAATCAACTGGACAGGTAGACACATACACTTTCCCAACAATGACCACATACTTCTACCCTTATAACTTCAATGTAAATGAGACAATGCTTCACAGCATAGGTTCCTCTTACAGCATTCCAGCGCATTACTTCGCAAATCTGAATGTAAGGAAGGCATTTTCTGCCCTTTTCAACTATTCTGAATTCCTGAACGATATCGTGGGTAATTCGAAATTCCACATGGTACTTGGTACCGGATATGTCGGCCTTCTGGTTCCAGGTATGATAGGATACAAACCGGAAAATCAGTGGCAAAACGTTCCAAACTACAACCTTACTCTTGCAAAGCAGTATCTTGAGCAATCCGGAAACTGGAGCACTGTAGTGAATTTCCCTGTATTCGTCCAATCTGGCGATACAACTAACTATGCAGCCATGGCCATGTGGGCTCAGGCTATTCACGCACTTGATTCGAACATAACCGTCACACCAGTGTACATAACGTTTTCACAGATGATCGCCTATACCGCAGTAAATCAGAATCCAATGCCAATCTATGATCTGGGTTGGGGAACGTCAATACCTGATCCAATAAACATGATACCTCCAATGTATGTTGCAGGAGGTTTCTATCCAAGCGGAGACGGGATAGAATCTGTTCAGAGTTTAATACAGATGGGACACCCGAATCAGGCCCAGAATTTCTCATTGATTGGGAACCTGTCCAACGAAGCTGCGTCTAATCCAAATGCAACCCAGAGAGCTTTGGAGTATCAGGAAGCAAATCAGATCGGGATCAACCTCACTTTGTACCTTTACACATACATACCTAGTGGGATGTGGATATATCAGTCTTGGCTTAAGGGAGTACAGTACGAAGAAAACCCAGTGGTTGGAGGAGAGGTTGATACACTCTACTGTTATCTGAGCAAGTAATAATTTTTTTTATTTATTTATTTTAAAATCCTGGTCAAACAATATGCATTTTACTTCTCTGTTATCATCAACCTTTATCAGTTTAGGTTTCCACGGGTCGTAAAGGCTGAAATAAAAGCTATTCCCTTCTTCCTTCACAGATTTGAAGAATTTTGAGTTTTTGGATAAAACATTTCTCATTTCAGACTCGACTTCTTTTATAATTTCTAAACGGAAAGAAGTCTGTGACGTAATTTCTACGGGTATATCCCCAATGCCTGTAATTCCAAACAGCTCGTTTGTTATGATTTCTATGACCTCTTCCGATGTCCACCCGCAATAAGGTGTGGCTTCAGGACACCTATTATGGAAAACACAACCATTAGGCATTGTTGTACTTGATTCAGTGGATATCTTACCCATGGTTGGCCTCTTGAGCTTATAGTCGGGCTCAGGAAGAGGGATAGATCCAATCAAGAGCTTTGTGTAAGGGTGTAAAGGTGTATTGAATGTGTCTAAAGTTTTACCTTTTTCAAATATATTTCCGAGGTACATCACAACTATATGATCTGATATGTATCTTGCAACCATCAAATTATGAGTTATGAACAAGTAGGTAAATTCAGTGGATTTGTGAATACTCCTTATTAAATTAAGAATTTGTGCCTGTATTGATACATCGAGTGATGAAGTGGGTTCGTCAAATATTACGAATTCTGGTTCATTTATAAGAGCCCTAGCTATTGCAACTCTCTGCCTTAGTCCTCCGCTCAGCTGGTCTGGAAAATAGCCTAATTGTTCTGATCTCAGCCCCACAAGTGAAACCAATCTTGAGATTCTCTTTAGGGCCTCAGCCTTTCTACCTACTCTGTGCCCAACAAATGGCTCTGCGATAATGTCTCTTACTAGCATCTTGGGATCCAAAGATGAAAAAGGGTCCTGAAACACCACAGCCGATTTCTTCCATAAGAGTTTCATCCTACCCTTCACTTTCTTCTTAGGAGAAATTGAAATTTTTTTCGTATCAAAGCTATAATCTATAGCACCTATAGAAATATCTATAAGACCGAGAAGTGCCATTGCAAGAGTTGATTTTCCAGATCCGCTCTCACCAACTATGGCCCATGACTCTCCCTTTCTTATTTCCAAAGTAATATCGTATAATGCACGGAGATACGCTTTTTTGAATAAACCTGCTGCAGATGGTATCTCGTAATCTACCGAAATACCCTTAATTGATGCTAATAAATCATTTTCCATTTTCTTTCACCTCATAAAGCCAGCAGCTTACCTTTCTTCCATTGACAAGCAAAGTCGGTGGCTCCTCCAAGGTACATTTTTCTAAGGCAAAACTACATCTGTTGGCAAAAGCACATCCATTAGGTGGATTAAGTAAGTCAGGCACTTGTCCAGGTATAGTGTACAGCTCACCTCTCTCATTAGAAATACTGGGGACGCTTTTGAGCAGCCCCTTGGTATATGGATGAAGAGGTTCGGTGAGGAAATATTTAGTAGGTCCGATCTCGCTGATTTTTCCAGCATACATTACCACTATCCTGTCAGCAATTGCTGCCATTACCCCAAGATCATGAGTTATGAAAATTATTGTTAAACCAAGCTTCTGATTTAATGTCTTGAGAAGGTATAATATTTGATATTGAGTAATGACATCCAGGGCAGTGGTTGGTTCATCAGCAATTAAAATATCAGGCTTATTTGCAATGCCTAATGCGATCATTATCCTTTGCTTCATCCCTCCACTTAACTCGTGAGGATAAGATTCCAGAACTTTATCGGGATGAGGCATATCAACAAATTCCAGCAATTCAAACGAATACAATTCTGCTTCCACCAAAAGAAGTTTATCTGTTCTTCCTGTGAACCTGTATTTTTTGGAGTTTTTAGGTTTCCAAATTTTATTTTTGGGATTTTTGAGCCAATCTTCTAACTTGCTTACAGTTTGATTACTCAATTGCTCCAGAGAACGAATTGCCTTAATTATACGTGTCACTTTTTCTGGATCGTCCATAGTGGAGTTTTCTATAAGCAGTAGTTCCTGATAGAAGCCCTCACTACCATATAGCTTTCTGATTTCTTCAATAAAACTCTTAACTCCCCTTGAGGGTATAGAATCAATTAGATCTTTTTTATTCTTGTTTAGGTCGTTTTTCTCGAGAACTCTCTTTATTAACGTTATGCGATTGTTGAACATGAGTGACTCTATCATCTGTGCCTTTACCTTATAAAGAGGATCCAGAGAGGTCAGGGGGTCTTGGAATATCATTGATATGTGTCCCCTTACCTTCTGTATACGATTCTGCAGCTTCCTGGAAACGCGTCTGCGAGAGAGTTTTACTTTTCTCCTCCTTACTATTTTGTATTCCCTTTTATACAGATCAGACACTCTCTGTCCATTAAGGATTATATCGCCGTCAGTTACGAACCCTACGCCTGTCGGGAGAAGATCTACGAGCGACAAGGCCGTAACACTTTTCCCTGATCCACTCTCTCCTACAATGCCAAGAATTTCCCCACGCTTGGCATAGAAACTAATACCTCTAATTGCTTTGATTTCTCCTCTTCTAGTGAAAAAGTGAACGTTAAGATTATTGACCTTCAATATTATGTCTTCTGGCTGATCCGACTCCTTTCCTGGCAAATTATCCTGTCCAGCTATCTCTATCGTTTCAATATCACCTCTTAACTCCTGAATTTAGGATTGAGTGCGTCTCTCAATCCATCTCCGAATAGGTTCATTCCCAACGCAAACATCATAAGAAATAGTCCGGGATAAAGGATGGTCCACGGCGCAGTTAGAGCAAATGGGAACCCATAACTTATGAGTGATCCAAGTTCTGGTAAATAGGGAGAAGTAGCGGCAAAACCTATAAAGTAGAGACCAGCGATTGCAAGTATTACGTTTGCCATATCTATGGACATCTGAACTAGAACGGGTGTTATTGTGTTCGGGACTATGTGCTTGAATATGGTTTTTAGAGAAGAATTTCCTGAAAGCAACGAATATTTAACATAGAGTTCATTTTTTAAGTAAAGGGTCTGTCCCCTAGTTAATCTTGCATAAATTGGCCACCAGACTATGATTAGTGCGATTATGATATCATTTAACGTCCTGCCAAGTATGAAGCCAATTGCCATGGCTAATACAAGGAACGGAAGGCTGAAAAATATGTCAGTAATTCTCATCATTACCTGGTCAACACCTCTCCCCTTATATCCCGAAATTACCCCGATAACAGTGCCTATAATGGCCCCTGCTCCGACTATGGCAATCGCAGAAAAAACATCAATTCTTATGGCTTTAAACACGGCTGGAAACAGGTTAATTCCAGGGTAAGTTGTACCAAATGGGTATCCGGGAGAAGGTGGGTGAGGAAATGGATTCGCGAAATTTGGAGGCATATATCCTGGATTAGATATGCCGATTAAACCAGGTGCAAATTGCATAATCAATGCAGTTACTATGTAAAACAACATTATGATGAAACCTGCGGCTCCCGTAGGAGTCCTAAACATGAGTTTTAGAGTTAGTAATAAACTCTTTAATCTGGGAAATCCGGCCTTTTCTAATTCGTTTACATTAACAGAGCTCATTGAACATCACTAATATTTTATCCTCGGGTCTAGGAATAGGTACAAGACGTCTACCACTATATTTACTGTGACAAGCATTATTCCAAATACTAGATTGGCTCCCATGATTCCTGCTAAATTGTCAGCAATGAATGCCTGAACAATCCACCCCCCTATTCCAGGGTAGCTAAACACATACTCTACCAGTACTACTCCACTGAGGAAAGTAGCAAACATAATACCAATTACTGTTATCACAGGAATCATTGCATTCTTCCTGGCATGGTATCTTATGACATATTTCTCAGGTATCCCCTTTATCCTAACAGTCTTAATGTATTCCTGATTCATGGCGTCTATGGTCGAAGATCTAGTCATCCTGATGACCACGGCAAGAGAAGTAAAGGCAACAGTTATCGCAGGCAAAATCAGATGAACAAAATTGCTAAGGGCAACCTGAAAATCGCCGTGTAAAAGTGCATCTATAAATATAAAGTGCGTAGGATACGAAATTCCGTTCACGTACCAGCTCAGACCAGTCATCAGGCTGCTAGTTACATTACCAGTCAACGGTAATATATTGAGAACTGGCGAAACGATGTTACTTGCAAATGCTTCTTGGAGTAAGAGACCAACCCAGAAGGCAGGGAGGGCAACTCCAAGAAAGGAGATGATCCTAACAATATTATCTGTAGGCCCATCACGTTTAACAGCAGATAATAGGCCGAGCCTTATTCCAAGCACTATGATTATTATAATAGCCAATACGGAGAGCTCAATTGTGTTTGGTAGGAAGTATTCTATTGCCGTTATCACCGGACCACTGAATATGGGGGTCTTTGTATACCCCCATTGACCGTGAAACAGCCCACTTATGTAATATAAGTACTGAATGTAAATCGGCTGATTCAAATGGAATTCAATTTCCAATTGTCTCTCTTGTATGCTGATTGGGACAGGGCTCTGCGGGTTAAGGTATGTACTTATGACCATAGAAGGACCGCCAGCGTGCGAAAGAATGAAGGTTATTACGGTAAGACCGAAGAGCGCAATCGCCCCGTAGACAACTCTTTTGGCCAGGAGCACATAAAGGTTCCCCATGCCATATAATTGTATACATTCATTAATATGTTTTCCACCTCATTTGCCCTATTGAATGAAGATATTGTGTCCACTTTTCTTCTTTCGACGGATCACGACCATCATCAGGCAACTGCTAATGTCAAAGCGTTTTTGCGTACCAAATAGCTCCCTAAGTGCTTAACAAGATGCTATAAAGTACAAATAGGATTTAATCATCATATACTCGTGGCAGTCAAGGTTTTAATAACAGGATTCGAGCCTTTTTTGGATTTTAAAACCAATCCAACCCAGAAAATGGCAAAATTATTGAATAAGAAAGAAAGAAACGGACTTCTATATGCAGGTAGGGTTCTCCCGGTAAGTTATTCTGAAACTGAAGACAGGCTTATGGAGTTTATTGAAGAAATAAAGCCAGAACTTATAATTGGAATGGGTCTTGCTCCTGGAAGAGCAAAGGTATCACTAGAAAAGATTGCCATAAATTACAAATTTTCAGATGAACCTGACAACAGTGGAAGAAGGGGTCTAGGTGGGAAGATAGATGAAAAACTGGAAGATGGAATATTTTCGCTACTGAATGTAGAAGAACTTTACAAGTTTCTAAACAGGTCACATATTCCTACGGAAATAAGTCTAACAGCTGGTGGCTATCTATGTAACTACGCTATGTTCGTCATAGTAAGAGAGGCTAGGAGATTAGGTATTAAGGGGGGTTTCGTCCATTTTCCGGCCGATACTGATCTAAGCACAAGTCTGCCAAATAAATCACTTCCCAGCATGGAAATGAAAACTATGGTCAAGGCGATAGAGATGATCGCACAACATGAAGTACCTAAGAGAAGGTAATGGATGGGTTATCTATGTTTGATTACAGAGAAAGTGCAGAATTCCTTAAGAAATGTCAGGTAATTGACGGCACTGACATTGAAGGCACGGTATGCCCTTGGGAACTGGGAGCGGGTCAACCTCCAAGAGAAGACCTTCATGACACTCTAGAAGCCTTGTACATTTGGACTAGACAAGAAAATATTTATAGCTGCGCCGAAAACGTACGGCTAGCAATACAATACACTAAAAGAAAATTTCAGTGGTACAAGGAAGAAGAGGAACCGCTAAAGTCGTATGACTCAGCCTATTACCTCTTGGCTCTTCATAGTTACTTAAAATTTGAAAACAATAGTGATCTTAAAGGTATAAGAGATTATGCAAAGACATATCTGATAGAATATTTCAAAAGTAATCCCATGCATCATTTGCGTGAATATTCAAATCCTTACTGGAAAGGGGGCATCCTTGCAATTGTTTTAGATGATGAAGGAGAGAATACCAAATTTCTCGCTTCGTGGCTTGGCGAAGATACACTGTTGCAGAATCCGTCTGATGAAGGGTACCATGAAGGACGGGGCTATCAGTACCCACATGATTTTGTGTCAGAATTTGGAACAAAACTTATGCTGATGAATTTGGTTGTACCTGAAAAAGTCCCTAAGAAGCTAGATGAATCAATACCGAATGGCTTTGTTTCAAGGAAGATTGATGAAGTAAGCTTTAATTCGTCTGTCCTTTATGGACTATGTACTCTGAATAGCAATACATCAAGTGACTTTTCAAAAGCTACTAAATCAATAGAAAAAATAAAGGAAGAGATAGAAAGTAGAATAGTTGGGGGAGGACTGAAAAGGGGAAAGTATTTTCCAATACGGGAAAGCTGGCCTACATTCTTTTACTACTTTTCCAGATTGCTTTGTGAACGGAAACTTATCTTTTAGGTCATCTGTCAAAATAGCTCAAAATTTCAGTGGTAATAATAACTACGTTAAGAATTAGTCATAGTCTTCAGTTTTAGTAATTATTCCATTATTGAGGTCCTTCATCAACAGACCTTTGTCCCTTTCTGTCGGGTTTCCATACCCTCCCCCACCTGCAGTTTCGATTTTGAAAGCCTCCCCTTCCGACAATTCAACAGTTTCCTTGGTCTCTATTCTCCTCCATCTTCCATTCTTGAAAACCGAAACTTTGGTTGGTTCTCCAAGTTTCCCACCACATAGTCCCCACGGTCTATGGATGCCCCTGTCTGAAAGTACTGTAAGCGTTACACTCCCTTCGGCCACCTTGTATTCTCTAATAATCCCGCATCCTCCTCTGAACTTGCCTGCTCCCCCGCTATTGGGTCTGAACTCATAGTTTGTTATGAACAGTGGAAGATTCTTCTCTATATCTTCAATGGGTGTATTCATGGTATTGGTCATATTGGAATGTATTCCATCTACTCCATCCATTCCATTTCTGCCTCCGAGTCCCACGCCTATAGTCTCATAGAAAGCCCATGTTTTGCCCCTGTAAAAACCTCCCATCATTATGTTATTCATTGAACCTCCTGATGCTGCAGGTATTGTGTCTGGAATGACATTGCTTAGAGCTAAAAAAATCAGATCTGCATTGCGTTGACTCGTCTCAACGTTTCCGCCAGAAACAGGGGCCGGAAATCTCGGATTTAGGACAGTGCCCTCATCACAGTATATCCTGACTGGTTTGAAAGTTCCATAATTAACGGGAACTTCCTCTCCTAGCACACTCCTTAGTACGTAATGGACTCCAGAAATGGTGACTCCGAACACAGCATTAAGGGGGAGTTGAACCTGATTATCCGTCCCCTTATAATTAACATCTATTCCGTCGTCACGGATGGTCAGGGTGACATGAAGACGTATATCATTGCCTTCTGTCGACTCCAGATAGTCCTCAGCCTCAAACGTACCTTTCCGCATCTTCTGCAGTTTTGAGAGTGTGATCCTTTCGGCATACTCGAAGGCGTCGTCAATGGAATCCATAAACTCTCCACTGCCATACTTTTCTATTGCTTCTTTCACTCTTTTGTCACCTGTGAGATTAGCTGCTATCTGAGCCTTGAGGTCGCCTTTTCTTTCATAGGGATTTCTGGAATTGATTGAAAACATACTGACGATATCGCTGCTTATTTCACCTTTCCTCACTAGATATACCGGATCTATTATGAGACCTTCCTCATAAAGGGATTTAGCATCAGAAGAGATGCTTCCGGGGACTTTTCCTCCAACGTCTGAATGATGCGCCTTATTCGCAGCATATGCCACTAACTTTCCTTCAAAAAAGATTGGCCTGACTACGGTTACATCATTGAGGTGTGTACCTGCTATATATGGATCATTTAGCAGAATCATTGAGTTTTCCTCGATTTCCATAGAATTCTTTCTCATGTAGTCCAGGGTATTCTTAAGCCCCCAAGGTAAAGAACCTAGGTGCACAGGGATATGCTCTGCCTGCGCTAAGAGTTTACCCTCAGAATCAAATATGGCTGCAGAGTGATCCATTCTCTCTTTTATATTGGGGGAATAAGCAGAATTTCTGAGGGCTATTCCCATTTCTTCGCTTGCATAAAAAAGAGAACTCCTTATGATCTGAGATGTAAATTTGTCCATTCAATCCCTCCTTATTACAAAATTTAGGTACTTATCCGTTTTCCAAGACCATCCTGGATTTATGACAATGGTAGAATCATACCCTTCTACTATAGCTGGCCCAGTCCCATTTGTTTCCCTTGGTATCGTTTCTCTCCTGATTACTGGCACTTCTAAAGTAGTTCCACTTAAGTAGGCTTTTCTCCATTTCATATCCATTTCTCCCACTGCTGACAAAGCTTCGTTGACTTCTATTTTTGGTAGCGTTGCTTTAGCCATTATCCTTGCGTTTACGATCTCAGTTGGATCATCAGAACTATAGCCATACGTTTCATTATGTTTTACCTTGAAAGAATTAAACGGGTCAACATCTTTTTCAAAGGGAACAGAAATTTCAAATGACTGACCAAGATAGTGAAGATCAAGAACTCTTTCAGTCTTAACATCCTTGAATCCTTCCTCGTGAAGAGAACTGATGGCTTCGACTTCCAATGCGTCGATTACTTCCTCCACTTCACTGAATGAAAGACCAACTACGGATTTGGAAAAGGGTCTCACAATGTCTACCGTCAAAAGACCGAAGGCAGAAAATAGACCCGGGTTTGGTGGAACCACTATGGACTTCATTTCTAATTCAGACGCGAGATCACATGCATGTATTGGTCCTGCACCACCAAATGCCATCATCACAAAATCCCTCGGATCTCTTCCTCTTTCCACGCTCACTATTGAAAGGGCTTTGGCCATAACATTATTGGCCAGTCTTACTATTCCCTCGGCAACCGATGTTACGTCATTTCCTATATATTTGGTGATCTTCTCTCTTATTGCCTTTTCTGAAAGCTCCTTATGTATCTTCATCTGGCCACCCAGGAGGTATTCGGGATTTATTCTTCCTAGGATTATGTTGGCGTCAGTGACCGTTGGATCTGTTCCGCCCCTGTTATATGCCGCAGGACCGGGGTCTGCACCTGAACTCTTGGGTCCAACACGAAGTGACCCGCCTTCGTCAATCCACGCAACCGTTCCGCCACCAGCGCTCACTTCTGCTAAATCTATAAAAGGAAATCTAACAGCATATCCGCTTCCCTTTATAGACCTGCCACTATGGGTTTTCCCTGCTGCCTCAAATTCAGACGACAGGTCTGGTTTGCCATCTATGACTATACCTGCTTTAGCAGTTGTACCACCCATATCAAAGGTCATCACCTTCTTAATACCTTGCAAATTAGATATAAATGAAGATGCAATAACTCCAGCTGAAGGGCCGGATTCTATAACAGAAATTGGCAACGTGGATGCATATGAAGCCGTATTCAAGCCTCCATTAGAACCCATCACATAGAAAGGGGATGTTATATCCATTTTGGTAAATTTATCTTGTAGGTTCTTTAGATATTTGGAAACGAGAGGTGCAAGAACAGCGTTTACTACTGTGGTGCTAGTTCTTTCATACTCCCTAAATTCAGGATTGACCTCAGATGACGCAAATACAAAATCAGTGAGACCGGCAATCTGTTTCTTGATCGAAAATTCGTGTACATTATTCCTGTAAGAATTGAGAAGTGAGATAGCTATAGACTCGATATTTTTCTTGGATAGTTTAAACTTGAGCCTTTGTATCTCCTTGACATCTAGGGATTCTATTTCCTTACCTTCTGAAGAAATTCTTCCCCGTACCGTGAACCTGAGATTCCTTTCTATTAGTGGTAAAGGTCTAGTGAACTTAAGATTGTATATCTCCGATCTTCTCTGCCTTCCAATTTCTAGTACATCCCTTAGACCTTTGTTTGTTATTAAAGCTGCCTTGGCGAGTCCACTCTTTGTTAAAAGAGCATTTGTCGCTACCGTACTTGCATGAGTTATGAGCGCTATATCTTTCGGATCTATCCCGAGAGAGCTCAAGCCGTCCACAACTGCTTTTTCAGGCGTCGTTGGTGTGCTTGGTACCTTCAGTATTCTTGTGTTTTTGGTATTTACGTTGAAAACAATCAGATCTGTGAATGTTCCCCCAATGTCTATGCCAATGTAATAAGTATGCGCCATAACACTTTACGTCATTAGATAGAATTATTTAATGATTCTTTGGCAATT
>JBMFWM010000044.1:0-12682 GCA_049965275.1 Thermoplasmata archaeon
TTAAGTCGTAACAAGGTATCCGTAGGGGAACCTGCGGATGGATCACCTCCTAAGTAAAGTGAGTACAGGGCACAATTCCTACAACCTTCTGTCTTTTATTTTTCTATCTTATAAGAAGTGTTATTCCGACTCTTTTTCGATATTATGGGAGATTTGCCAAAGAATATTATCGGGATTTGATTTTTAAGTGGCAGATGAAGAGATCAAAGATTTTATTTGTAGATTTGGATTGGGGTTGAGTATAAAATGCCAATAGAAGATCGAGCCATCGAGATACAGGACCGTATTGAACGCAAGGTCGGGGGAATCGGTAAGGGCAAGTATGCCAGGATACTTAAAATGGCAAAAAAACCCAACGAGGACGAGTACAAGAAGGTAGTCATGATCACTGGAGCAGGGATTACTTTTCTTGGGTTCATCGGTTTCCTCATCTTTATACTGATGGCTTATGTTTTCCATGTGCCATAGGTGAACAGAATGCAACGTGCAGAATCAAATGAATGGGTAGAGGTTAAGCTAGCCGACAGGGAAGTCGGATGCGGTAACGCTGTTGAGAATCCAATAGTATTAAGGAACAATTCAGGCAACAAGGTTACATTCCTTGTTTCCGTCGAGTCACAGTTTGCCCAGAGAGACGAATTGATTGAGTGGCAGCTTTCGCTGACAGGGCCCTCGAAAAAGGAGGAATTTTCTGTGTCGCCATCAGAGAACAAGAAGATGACGGTTGAAATTTCACTGGAGCCGAAGGAAACAAGGGAATTCAGGTTTGTCGTTTCAACCCCAAAAGGAGGGTTCAAAAAAGACACTGCGAAGTTCACCCTTAGGATCCAGTACGATAACGGATCCGTGACACAGACGATGCAAATAACGCTGATTCCGGTTATTGTCGCTGTCAAGACGACCGTTGGAAACGAGATTCCAGTTTCAAGGGACCTTGCAAAGAAAAGCGAAAAAGATAAGGAGGAAAGGGCTGCGACCTACAGCAGTGCAACAAATGAGATCCTTGCAATAATGGCACCAAAAGACGTAAAGGGATACATCTTCGTAGAGACAATGCATCCTGACAGGATACCATATCTCGGAAAGGATGTCAGGGGATACAAGGGTGAGGTAAAGGGCGAAATTTCAATAGAGGAGATCGAGCATTATCTTGAGCCGAAACCTGCTGTTACGGGACTTGAACTTGGCGCACTTGTGGAGCTCATCGACGGTCCATTCAAGGGAGAGAGGGCTAAGATTATGGCAATCGACGCCACGAAGGAAGAGGTAACTGTGCAGCTGATTGAATCTCTTGTTCCAATTCCGGTCACTGTCAATGCAGAAGCCATAAGAATGCTTGACACAAAGTAGGCCAAATGAAATTAAAGACCAGATCAAAGGAGAAAGAGGCACAGTTCATTGGGAGGCTCCAGTCTTTTTTTTCCGATCAGGAGAAGGTGTTGTCTCTAGTTCCGGAATGCATGGATTCCTCAATGTTCTGCCCATTTGATTCCTACAGGAAAAAGCTGTCACGCACACAGGGATCTGCTCTGGGAAGACTTTCCGGAGGCGCAGACCAGTTCCTGAGTGCGATTGGGGAGACATACAAGGTAATGGAATCAGAATCAGCACCCATAATGGGTGTTATTCCAACTGCATACGGAAACCTCGATTATGCAAAGAGAGGCAATACCGATCCTATGGTTTTGGGAGGCGTGCAGAATTTTGATGACACGACTTGGAAGATGCTTGCCTTCTCATCGCTCGTCAAGACGAAGAAGGTCTCCATATTCAGTTCAGAAAACTATTATATTGGAAGCTGCAAGGGAAATTTTCCAGGAGATGATTTCCTGGCTGATGTTTTTAGAAGCGAGAAGGTTGAAGATCTCAGCAAAGAGGCTGGTTTTACGCTTGGCAAAACCGGGGAGTTTTTTTATGTCGACGTCGGGAATATCTCAAGGATAAAGGTATTCCAGGACAGCAAGACCAACCTTATGCGTCTACTCCTGCGGCACATGCTTGTACCGGACGTGACGAAGATTTTCAGGATCACTGTTCCGTACCTGGAATCAGTTGATACCGAAATACCCCCGCCCGCCCTGACCAGTTACCTCTCTGGACAGACAGATGCAAAGTCATTCCTGCATTCAGTCCAGGAAGCAAGAAAGAAAAGCGCACTGGCACGCGGAATGTACCTTATCGGCGGTGATGCCTATGCCGATCCGGAGGAATTCCTTAAGGCACTATTTGATGAGGAGGAGGCTGCAAGATTGACCAGTTACCTTAAGATGATTGGACCGGTCGCACTGGAAGGCAAGAGCCAGAGAAAGCTCCTTGAAATTCTGTGGCCAAAATTTGGCGTACAGATTATGAAAGAGTATTTTCCTGACGTGGACGAGAGCATGATCAAGACACAGGCCGGCGACCCGCTAAGGCAGATAGAAATGCTGAAAAGGAGAATAGATCAGGAGGAAGCTTCCAGCCTCATTACGGTGAACCCATGGTCGACGGAATCCTCGATGTTAGTAGAGATGATAAAAGACTACCTATCCATGGGCAAAAGCGAAATGTTGAAGAAGTGGGAGAAGAGAGTAGGCTTTTCAGGCCTTTTCAATTCAATCTATTATGCGTTTGTGATTGCTCTGCAGGGCGGAAGCAACCAGAGGTGGAGATTCACTTCAGAGCAGATGATGTTCGGGGAAAAGATTGCTCCAGATATAAAGGAAATCCTGGATTGCACAGACCAGACGATAAATGACAAGATCCTGCAGATGAAACAGTATGTGAACTGAATGAGCAAGCATTACCTGTCAAAGAAGGAAATAAAGGCGCTTGTTGCCAGCCTTGAGGAAATCGGCCTCTCATTTGCGGATGCGGACAAGATGCAGGTCGAGGAGTCAAAGAATGGAAACATGTATTTCCTGGACCGTGTATTCGCAGGTGTATGGACAGAAAGGTTCATCCCTACACCAGATTTTCTGAACATTGTTAAACCTGAAAACAAGAAGATCGTGGTGGATCAGGGCGCAGTACCCCATATAATGAACGGCGCAAACCTGTTTGCCAAAGGCATTCTTAGCATGTCGAGCGATATAAAGAAGGGCGATTACGTCTTCATTGCTGACGAGAATGGAAGGTTCCTTGCAACTGCCATCAGTTCGATCGATTTTGATCCCGAGATCAGAAAGCACGGGGGAGAGGCTGCAAGGACTTTGAAGATGTCTTTATCCTGATTACAGAAATACTATAAATGCGGGATTATTGTCATTGCATGGTAGAATTACTAAAAACAGGATCAGTTGCTCCGGATTTTGAAGCGCAGGACCAGGATGGGCATAACGTTAAGCTGTCAAGCTTTAAGGGAAAGCCGGTAGTGCTTTACTTTTATCCTAAGGATGACACCCCAGGATGCACCGCGGAGGCATGCAACTTCAGGGATAACACAGAGATGTTCGAGAAGAAAGGCGTAAAGGTAATTGGTGTCTCGGTCGATTCGGTCAATTCACACAAAAAGTTCCACAACAAGTATGGCCTGACATTTACGCTTGTTTCAGATTCAGGCAAGAAGATTTCCGATGCCTATGGCACCCTTAACGGATCGACCGACAAAAGAGTAACTTACATCATTGACCGCAGCGGGAAGATTGCTTACATTTACGAGAAGGTATCGCCAAAGGAGCATGGTAAAGAGATTCTATCCAAGCTGCAGGAGCTCAAGCTCGCCTGATCAAATTTCTATAGCTCCATGTCGCAGGATAAGCGATAAAAATTCATTTTCCCTTTAAATTGGCATGATGGGAACTTGTCTATCGGAACATGTTGAGGGTTATCTTTCCCTTCATGTCTGTCAGAAAGCAATTATCAGGTTGGCAGTCGATGCAGGCGTTCTTCACGATGCTGATTTGATAATTTTGCGCACATATAAAGAGCATGAACAGAACGCCCTGGAATAATGTGCAATTAGCGCTTGTTATGCTTCTATTTGCTTTCCGAATCATGTTTTACTGAGTTACCCGGAGGAAGTCACATAATCGAATCTTTCTTTAACTAACAGGCATTGAAGAAAACATGGGGAAGGGACACATTTTAGTCACAGGAGCGTCAAAAGGTATCGGGGCTGCAATTGCTATGGAACTTTCTAGATCCGGATATGATCTTATACTCCATTACAACAAAAGTTCAGAATCAGCAGAAAAAGTCGCTGAGGCATGCCGAAAGAATGGCTCGGATATTGCATTGGTGAGAGCTGATCTCACATCGTATGAAGGGATCAAAGATCTATGCAATCAGGTCAGGAAATTGAACTTAAAGCTAAAAGGTATAGTAAACAACGCAGGTTCAGGAGTTGGCGATGACTTAAGTAGGATCTCAGAAGAATCGTGGGATGCGGTTTTTACGATAAATGCAAAGGCCCCTGTTTTCATAATCAAAAATCTTCTAGATTTACTTACAGAAAATGCCTCCATCGTTAACATGAGTTCTGCGGCTTCCATAAACCCCATACGAAACTCTATATCCTATAGCGCCAGCAAAGCTGCGCTTTCAAACCTGACAAAAGCACTGGCACTTAATTTCGGCCCTTCTCTTAGGATTAACGCGATAGCTCCTGGATTCGTGGACACCGAGATGACAAGTTTCATCAGGCAAAATGAAAGAATTTACGACAGCATTATCAAGAGAACGCCGCTTAATCGTTTTGGGAAGCCGGAGGAGATTGCGAAGGTGGCACGTTTTCTGATATCTGAGGACAGCACTTTTATGACCGGAGAGGTCGTAGTCGTAGATGGCGGAATAACCTTCTCATGACTTAGTTTATTTTTCAGCTGGATGCGTCGTTATTCAGTCCACGCGATCTTATCTACCTAAATATAGAATGCCAGGGATTTTCTTAGTCCGGCAATGTTCCAGCCTTCAAATGCAGCACAGGCACGGTTCTAATCAGTTCGGTGGATCCTGAAAAGGTTCCATTTCCCTTTAATAGATAAATAACGATATTCCAAAATCACACAGATGGCAAATCAGGAAGCTGAGGTTAAAGGCATTTTATCACGATTTCAGAAAAAGTACCTGGCTGCAATAGTGGCTATTGTAATCGCAGTTATGGCTTCGATTTCATATATCAGGTACCTTAATTTTTATACCTCCAACTGGGACCTCGGCATAGAAATGCAGATGCTGAAAGACAATTTTCATGGATACATCCTCTATGAGGCTGGAGACTTCGAAACTTATGGAGTTGTGTCACACCTAGAAATACATTCCACTTACATCGCCCTGCTGTTCTCCTACGCATATCAGGCGCTAGGTGAACCAATATTCCTTTTTGTCTGTCAAGCCCTCTTTTTCTCTCTTTCCCTGATACCACTGAATGCATTATCACGTTATTATGGTCTTTCGGATAAGCAGTCGCTCATTATTTCGATACTTTATGTCACAAATGTTGGTTTTATTGCTTCTCAGATGTACGACTTCCACTGGATGTCGCTGATTCCGGTAGAACTTCTCACCTTTTTCTACCTTATAGCAAGAAAGAGGTACGCACTTTCGGCAATATTAATGGTAATTGGAACCTTGACCCTTGAAGTCTTTCCTATCCTCGACATGGGTGTCCTCCTGTTCTTCTATTACGAGGAAGTTCTTTCTGCAGGCAACCTGAGGAAGTATATTGTGACAAGAGGCAGCCTCCAAATTGTCTTTTTAGCAATATTTTCAGTCGCTATTTTCCTTGTTATCAAGGATGTTAACTATGACCTCTTACCGCCGCTATTGCACAACAACCTCGCAATAAGCATTTTGAAGAACAACTACCCTGAGAGCTTCTTCCCTTCACCATTTTCCTTTTTTACAACGGGTTCCGCACTGCTTTACTGGGGAATATTATACTCATCACTCGGGCTCATCCCATTCTTATACCGCAGGCATTTGATTATTGCATTGCCATGGCTTTATGAATCTATCCTTGTTGTGCCGCAATATGCATCCATTCAGGACCAGTACAGCTTCATAGCACTTCCCCCTCTCTTCATAGGATTGATCCTCGCAATCCGCAGGGGAAACCAGGACCCCAAAACTTTTACCTATATACTGAAAACGGCATTTTACGCACTCCTGACGTGTTTGTCAGCAGTGATCGCGTATGATGCGGGATTCGCATATCCTTTGCCCCACAGGATAATTCTTTCCGTAATTGTTGGATTTATAGTGTTATTGGCGATTATCTTGATGCGGGCTTCGTCGTCTATCCTTCGATTATTCAGAGAGCACAGAAAATCCATTTACTCTGCTCTGACTGTTGTCTTTATTTTAATCCTTGTCTTCAATTTCCTGATAGGGCCGCTCAATATTTCCAACGAAGAAAAAACAGTGGATTCCGGTTATGCATTCTCATATTCAATGAATCCGGAATATAACGATATGATCAAGATGGTTTCCATGATTCCTGGAAATGCAAGCATAATATCCTCTGATAACCTCTTTCCATATATATCGAAAGATCCGAATGCGTTTTCCTTTTACTGGAGCACACCTGAGAACCTGACTTTCTTTATGTACTATAACCTGAGTGCCAACTTCTCGTTCACCTATGTGCTGATTGATCAGAGCCAGCTCAGTTATATCCCTCAGCAGGTGCTGAGTCATATTCAGACCAGTTATGGTCTCTTATCAGCTATTTACGCGCAACAGTCGTACCCGGGAAATATTTATCTTTATAAGTTCGGTTTTACCGGAAAAGCAGTAAATATGTTTCAATAAAATAAGAGTCTCGTTCTTTGTGTCAAGCTGAAAAAAAGGAGGAGCATAGCATCAAATTGATACTCCTCGACATTCAAAATGCCTCCAAGTATAAAGCATATTATTGCCGTAAAGGGCAACATAAGATAACAGATTGGATTCCGGCGTTTGGCAAAAAAAATAGACTTATGGAATAAACTCCCTAATCAGTATCTGGTTTCAATGCTTGTGCCGCTTTCCTTCGGCATCGTCAGGACGGTCTCAATTACCGACGCAAATATCCAGAGCAGAGATACAATCAGGAGAAGTAGGTCTGGCGCTATCAGTACTGAAATAATAAATAACATAGCAGGGAGTAAATATTTTACTACTCCCCATACAAATTTATAAAGATCAATCAACCGAATTACCCGAAGAGTGAGCTGAGTCCTGCGAGTGCATCTTCTTCTGAAGCTGCCGCCTCTTTTTCATCCTTCTTTTCTTCCTTCTTCTTGGACTCTTTCTTTTCCTCGTGCTTGGCGCCCGCAGCTGCAGGTGCAGCGGCTGGAACTGAGGCAGCGTTCTTTATGACTTCCTCAATGTTAACGCTCTTCATGCTGGAAACAAGAGCCTTCAGTCTGGATTCGTCCGGCTTTAAGCCGGCACCCTCAAGTACCTTCTTCAGTTTTTCCTCATCTATCTCGCTGCCCGCAGAATGGAGCAGCAGAGCACCGTATACATATTCCATTTCCTTTTTTCCTCCTCTATTTATCCAAACAGGGAACTTAACCCTGCTGAAACGTCCTCATCCGTTGATTCACTCTTCGCCTCTTTCTCCTCCTTCTTGCTTTCCTTTCCGGAGGATTGCTTTCCCTCGCCCATGGCCTCCTGAACTGCGGATGCCTCCTGAATCGCTTTCAATATAAATAATTGAATGCTAGATTCATCCACTATACCTGCTTTCAGCGCCAGAGACTCGGCTATAAGCCTGGCCCTCACGATCATATCGGGTATGATTTCAGGCACAAGGAATCCAGCCTCGAGAGCCAGCGTCTTTGCCCTGGCGAAAGACATTGCAATATCGAGTGAAAGTGATTCAGGCGTAATGCTCAGCACATCGCTAGTGAAGATTGTGCCGGATGAATATGCAGCAAGCAGGTTCAGGCCAACCTCGATTGGTTTTATGTCAAGCTTCTGCAGGAGTGAAGCCCTTTCCTTGGATATAACTTCCCCCTTTTTCACTACGACAGAATCCTTCTTTATAACGATTTTACCCTTCTCTATTGCGGTCTGGAGCCCAGCCTTCTGGAACTCGCTTATCATCGGTCCTGGCGGGAAGCTTGTCTCGCCTTCCGGTACGACAATATCGTCTGAAGCAGTTTCTCCTCCGCGCGGAGACATCATCTGCCTCTTCTTTCTCAGCACGTTATTTACTGAAACTGGTTCGCTGTTTGTTGTAACAAGTGCAACCTGCCCTTTGACCTCTTTTGATAGACCTGCCAGACCCGGCTTCTTGGACTTCTCGATCGCCTTCAGGAGAAGCGTTAGCCTCATGACTCTGATGTTAAGATCTCCCCTGACGTCGCGCCTGATGTTCTGGAACTGGTTGTTCCTGAGGCCATGTATATCCACGATAGCAACAGTGCCTGCATTGTCTATTTCCTTAGACACTTTATCAACTAATTCAACTTTCCAGCTTGCCGGATGTCTCATTGAGCGTCACCCACATTTATCTTTACTGGCTTACCCATTGTAGTCTTCAGGAAAATTGATGCAATGTTGGAGTCTCCCTTGTCAAGCTTGCTGATTATTCTCTTAACAACTGCACTTACGTTATCTGCAATTTCCTCGTCCGACATTTCTTTTGTACCTACAGGCACGTGGAAGGTCTTCTTATCCCTTGTCCTGACCCTGACAGTTTTCTTCAGGTTATTTATCAAAGAGGTTGGATCCTGACCTGGTGGCAGTGGTTTAGGCATCTTACCACGCGGACCTAGAACCTGACCGAGTGACTTACCGACTGTAGCCATCAAGGTTGATTCCGCTATCATAAAGTCGATTCCGGTTGCAACCTTCTTGAAGTCCTTTTTTTTCTCTGCAAAACCGCTTATCTCTTCCGCACCAATTATCTGGTCTGCGACAGATCTTACCTTTGATTTCATTTCATCTGATCCGATAACCGCGACCCTGATTGGTTTACCTCTTCCCTTTGGTAACAGGATCTCGTCGTTTATCCTGTTCTTCGGATCCGAGAGATCAATATCCTTCAAATTTATGGCTAGTTCAAGGCTCTCCTTGAATTTTCTTTCCTTGGAGCCTGCCTTTGCCTCGTGTACGCTTTTTACCAATTCTGCTTTTGCCAAATCAACACCTCCGTAGTCTTAACGAACCCAGCGGGGTTCTCCTACAGATCAAACCTGCATCTTGCCTTCCTTAATTAACTTTTGAACCTCTTTCGCATCCTTGCCCTCGACATTTACGCCAAGTGACACGCATGTGCCCAGTACTTCCATTACCGCACTCTTAAGATTCTTGGCCAGCATCCCGTCCATCTTTGCCTTGGCCACGTTCTTGATCTGCTCCATAGTGGCATTTCCCGCAACCTGTTCCTTCCTCTTTCCGGAGCCGCTTTCTATGCCAAGCTCCTTCTTGATGAGAGCAGATGTTGGCGGTATTCCGACCTTTATCTCAAAAAGCTTCTTTGCGGGATCTGTAACAACAACGCTGACTGGGACCTGCATTCCCTGGAACGCCTTCGTCTTCTCATTTATCTGCTTGATTATATCACCGAGATTTAAGCCGAGAGGTCCAAGTGCAGGACCAAGTGGAGGTCCACTGCTCGCCTTGCCGCCCTCGACCATTACATTAACTGTTTGAGCCATAGTAATTACCTTTATGCAGTCGCCTTGATTGTAAAGACTCTCATTAACCTTTTGTAGAATTCTTATCTTGTCATTTTATTATCCCTAAATTTTTCTTCGGGATTGAATGACATTGTATTCTCCCCCAAGAAAGCATATATTCCCTTTTCAGGCATGGTCTGAAAATCAAAATTTATTATATCGTAAAGTATAGTCCGGATATATTGAGGAGGACTCTGATCTGAAGGTTGAGGTTCTGGACGGGAGAAGGTTCGATAAATCGCCCGAGGGAATCTGCATTCTGGTAGATGTCTTCAGGTCCACCAGTTCGATCCCGATCCTCCTGTCTCGCGGGGCAGAGTACGTCATACCAACCAGAACCGTCAAGGAAGCAAGGGAGTTGAGAAAGAAAATACCAGGTGCCCTCCTTATTGGGGAAAGATACGGCTTCAAGATAGTAAGATTTGACTACGGAAACACTCCTGCGCTTCTATGGAAAACGGATTTCACGCACAAGGTGATCATATTCACTTCAACAAACGGTACGAAGGTGCTGAATAAGATCAGCACTGCCGAAGCGGTATATATCTCATCGTTCATTAATCACGAGGCAACATGCAGAAAGGTCAGGGATGCCGATAAAGTCCAGATCTATGTTTCAGGCAGGCCAGATGGCAGGGCTGAAGAGGACGAGCTTTATGCCCATTTTCTTGCAGCAGATCTTGAAGGTAGGAAACCTGATCCAAGGAAGGTAATTGAGAAGGCGAAGCACTGCAGTGGCGCCCGACGGCTGAGGTTAATGGGTTTTGAGGAGGACATTGAAGCATCGCTTCGCTTCAACAGCGTGGATTTTGCTGTTAGATACCTGGACGGAAAAATTGTCAGAGATATTTGATATTATCCTTTCCGTACCTTTGAAGCCTGATCTTGTACAGCTCTGAAAGCATCGTTCTGGCCCATTCCAGCTTCTTTTTCTTTATCTCAAAATCGGTTCCGGCTTTAACAATAGGCGAATTGAAATCGAATCCAAATATCTTGATTTTCCCGCATCCAAGGAAATGTGCGAAGAATACGGATCTGTCGCCGTCAGTGAATCCGCCAAAATTCGTTGTGTAGCCAAGGCTCTCGACCTGGCATGTCGGTATAACCGGCCCGGGGCAGATTTCAAAAGCATGCATTATCTGCTCTATATTATCGCCATGCGCCTGCACAAGACATACGGAGCCACGTCCTGAAAAGCGGGTCAGCTTTGCAAGATCGCCATCCAGATCGGTTACAATGAAATCGGGCTGTCGTTCGCCGTCGTAATTTTCCACTGCGCTTCCACTCACAATAACGATATCAGAGTCTTGGATCTTCAGGTTGGCCTTGTCAGCCTTTGCGGGGCCGATGATGATTGCATCTCTACCAATGTATTCTGAAAGATCAGGTATTTTTCGCCTTGACACAAGGAATTCCGTGTCCAGGAGAATTGCGGATTCCCAGTCAAGAAAACCATCAAGGGAAAGATCACTGGATATTCTGGTAAATATGTCATCTGAGATCTTCCTCGCGGCAGGATCAACCGAGTCACTAAAATTATTCTTTTCCATGGAAAAGGCTGTTCTGAAGGTTACTGATAGGACCGAGATTCTGCTTCTCGGAATAATATTTGTGAGCCACTGAAGATATGACAGCGACTATGATTCCAAGTATAAGAAGAGCTATGTTCATCACTGCTGAACTGAAAGGTATGAAAGTAAGTATGTACCTGATGTAGTTTATCATACCGTAAATTATGAAGCCAACCGACAGTGTGAACAGGAGAACATATATGTTCTTGCTTATGCCGGGTTTCCCATTTAGGAGCATCTCCACGCCGGTCCCGCCCTCTCTCGCAAGGACCGCACCGTATATCCACCAAGTGAAGTATGAAATGAATACAAGCAGCTGGTCAAGGAATATCTTTTTGCCCAATACGGTTGCACTTGCAGCTATCACGTAGCTGGCGGCAATGCCGGCGAACACAAGCGAAAATGCTATGATGTATGAAATGAACGAAACCCTGGTTTCTTCCGCATATTGCCTGAATGACTTTACCAGTTTCAGCGCCCTGTCGCTCACCTCGAAAGCGCGTTCAATGAAGTATGCACCCAGAATGAGCGATACGAAAGTCAGTGCAACCGCACTTGGACCCCCGATTGAACCCACTCCTCCGGGAGTAAGGAGGCTGTAGATTATGAAGGATAATGATACGAGACCATATGTCAGGAAAACAAGGCCGAACGGTATCTGGAACTTGTTTGCAATCTTCTTGTCCTTCAGTGCCTTGACTATGTAGTAGTAAACGGATTCTATGTTCTGGTTATGCCTTACTATTATGTGCTTCACATAACGTATCTTTATCCTTGAAAGAATGAGCGGCATGATGTAATCGTCCTCGGCGCCGTCCGTCGCCAGGATCACATCATCAAATTTCTTGAATTTCAGTACCTCATCTATCTGGGATGCAATTATCTGGTCCGATTTCGGACCGACTTCGTTATCTCCGGTGATAAGGGCAATATCCACATCCTCGCCTTCCTTCTTAAGGTCATCGAATATCTTAAGCGCACCGAAAAGTGCGTTTGCGTCGGAATCTTCAGGATCAATGGATATAAGCTTCATGGCTGCCTCATAGCAATCAGAGTAACCAATCACCGGCCCAGGCACTGAAGCCTTCTCGCCATAATCGTTATCCCGATCCACGTTCAGTATGAGGGTTGTCATTGAGCTTGTTACCTAAAAAGATTAGCAAAATTAGATATAACTATTTTTCGTATGAAAAATCAGTATTTTATTGAGTATGAAAAAGGAATGATTACTTCGTCACGAAGTAACCGGCGCTTTTCTGCCTGGCAACTCTTTTCGCGTATCCCTTGCTTGTAAGTTCCTGCAGTGCTGCAGCTACGATAGCTTTACCGACGGCAGCTGCCTTCATAATATCGTCTGCTGTCTTCAGCTTGTCCTCTGTTGATGCACCAATCTTCTTCATTGCGTTATAAACCTTTTCAGCGTTTGGACTAAGATCTCCCATTAATTCACCGGTGGAAGGAAATCATATATACGTATATATACATAACCTTATATTTAAAGAACCATACACACCTAAG
>JBMFWM010000045.1:0-12565 GCA_049965275.1 Thermoplasmata archaeon
ATACTTCATTGTTTTCGCTCTACAGGATCTAAAATCGTCTGTTTCAGTCTGAATTAAGTATTAACTTATAAATTCATGATAATAATCACCGCAGCATAATGAGTGATGTATATATTGTGAGCGCAGTCCGTACTCCGATTGGCAGGTTTGGAGGTGCACTTAGAGCGAAAAGAGCAGTCGAGCTCGGTGGTATTGCAGTGAATGAAGCAATAGCAAGATCAAAAGTTCATGCAGATGCAGTGGAAGAGGTAATTATGGGCAATGTCTTGCAGGCAGGCAATGGGCAGAATCCGGCCGGGCAGGCTGCAACTCTGGCAGGTCTTAGTGATTCCACATTGAAATATACTGTCAACGTTGTTTGTGCATCTGGCATGCTTGCAATCGAATCTGCATTTAGGGAAATAAAGCTTGGTGAGCGGAATGTCGTTGTCGCAGGCGGAATGGAAAGTATGAGCAATGCACCGCTTTTCCTTTCATCGGATTACAGGTGGGGCGTAAAGCAGCTCCTTTACAGGGATCCGGGTCTCAAGGATGCCATGCTTTCCGACGGCCTTCTCGATGCCTTCTATGCAGAGCACATGGGTGTATCCGCTGACAGGACTGCCGCAAAATACGGCATAACTAGAAAAGCGGCTGATGAATTTTCTTATCAAAGCAATCTGCGCGCCGATAGGGCATGGCAAACCGGCGAGTTTGCAAAGGAGTGCATTTCCGTGGGAGACCTAAAGCGGGATGAGGGAATTCGTGTCTCGGATCCATCTATTCTTGGAAAACTCAAGCCCGCCTTTGACCAGGATGGCGTGCTGACTGCTGGGAATTCGTCTCAACTTTCCGATGGTGCATCGGCTCTGGTTCTTGCTTCAGAGAAATTCGTCAATGAGCATGGCCTTAAGCCTCTGGCAAGGATCACAGGATATCATCAGGCTTCACTCGATCCCAGGGACTTCGTCGAAACACCGATTCCATGTACCAGACAATTCTTGGATAAACAGGGAAAGAAAATAGGTTATTATGACCTCGTTGAACATAATGAGGCATTCTCGATAGCATCCATAATTGTAAGGGATCAGCTAGGAGTAGATAACGAAAAATTCAACGTCAACGGTGGTGCGGTCGCTTTGGGTCACCCTCTTGGAAACAGCGGATCAAGAATAGTTGTTACCCTTATTAATGCGCTCCAGTCCCGCAAGCTGAAAACGGGATTGGCCACAATCTGCCATGGCGGAGGCGGAGCACATACCCTCTCTTTGGAGCTTCTATAGCCTTAATGCTTATAATTCCTCTACCCATAACATGGCATGAAATACGAAAACATAGTTGTCAATGAAGAAGACGGAATACGCAAAATCAGGATTCAGCGGAAGTCAGATCTGAATCCACTTGATTTGGAGACCCTGAAGGAAATCAGGGCAAGTATGTCGGAAAAGCCGATCATAACTATCATTACCGGAAGCGAGAGGGCATTTTCAGCTGGCGCGGACATTAAGAATTTTGCAGGGTTAAAGGAAACAGTAGCCTATTCATTCTCCCGCGAAGGTCACGCGGTGATGGACTTTATCTCCTCATATGAAGCACCGGTGATTGCCAGCATAAAGGGATATGCTCTTGGAGGTGGTTTTGAACTTGCTTTAGCATGTGATTTCCGGATTGCAACAGGCAGTGCGAAATTGGGGCTTACTGAACTAAATATTGGCATTATCCCGGGCTGGGGAGGCACCCAGAGGCTCAAGGAACTGGTTGGAGAGCAGAATGCCTTTTACCTTATAGGGACATCAAAAGTTCTTACTGGGGAGGAGGCATTGCATTATGGAATACTCCTGCAGGTATCTGACAATCCAGATCAGAGTTCAAGAGAGCTTGCATTGGCGTTAAGGCAGAAATCATTGTTTACGTTAAAGGCCGTAAAATCGCTTGTCAGATCCAGGCCCACTGAAAGTTATGATGAAGAAAAGCAGCTATTTGGTATGGCATTCAGCAACCCTGACAGCAGGGAAGGTGTTCAGGCATTCCTGGAAAAGAGGAAACCTGTTTTCAATAAATAGGCACATAGAATATCATTTCAGGGTTATGCATTCCTTAGGATCCACTTCAAGCAGGGGTGCATACCTGTCATATTCTTCAGCTGTCACTAGGCCTCTTGATATAAAATTATCCCTGTATTTCTCGGCACTGTCCGGAAATACCGTAAGAACCCTGGATCCTGGATTCTCCTTGCCCACCTTGATGGCGGAATAGAAATTTGCTGCAGATGACAGGCCGACGAACAGGCCTAGCGGGATCATATCCTTAAACTGCTTTTCTGCCGTAATGTCATCTATATCTCTCCACTCGTCTATAAGACCCATGTTCTTTGTGAGTATTTCAGGTGTCCTTGATACCTTAAGATTCTTAAGACCCTGGATATGGTGATAAGGTTGCGGCATAATCCCGATGATCTTCGTGCCTGGACTGTATTTCTTGAAGTATTTAGCGAGCCCGGTCAGGGTGCCGCCAGTGCCTATCGACACAACAATATGGGTAAATCCCTCAGGGACTGCCTGTACGGCTTCCGGTCCTGTTGTATAAAAATGGGCGTTAGTGTTGGTATCATTGGAATACTGGTCAAAGTTTACGTATTTTCCCGGGTTCCTGGCCATATCTTCCTTCAGGAGCGCAACAGCGGAGTCAATGTTTATTGAACTTCTCTTGCTAGACTCGTCAAATACTTCCACAACCTCCTGCCCTGTACTGCGAAGCACAGACTTGGTTTCTGCACTTGATGCATTCGGAACATATATTTTAGCCCTGTAACCAAGGTCTCTTGCTATACTTGCAATTGCAATTCCTGTGTTGCCGGAGCTTGCTTCTATTATGATTTTGCTCTTATCAAGAATACCGGATCGGAGGGCTGATCCGATCATAAAGAAAGCTGCCCTGTCCTTTATCGAATGGAATTTATTCCTATACTCCAGCTTAGCATAGACGGAAAAGCCTGACCCTTTGTAATGATACAAAGGTGTTTTTCCAATACCGTAAGCATAGGCATCTCCCCTGATCTTTTGATAGATAGAATCATCCGGCATATTTGATACTGTCTATTACAATGTGGCATATTATCCTTATTTATGCGCAAATTTCACCAATTACGTAATCATTTTCCATCATACTTTGCGGCAATAGCACACTTCCAGCCTTTCGGCAATCTCTTCATCCTTGCTTTTTCTGTTATTGCTTGAATAGTTCCGGTCTCTTCCAGGCCTGTATATATTTCCTTTTCTTCTCTTTCACAATGGACGTGCAGGAGTCTGCTCAGTCCAGCAAGCCTGTCTGTTGCCCTGTCTATATCCTCGTCCTTCAAATAAGAAAGTATTCTGTCTATCATCCTAAGCATTCCGGCATGCTCAGTCAACAGTCCGAGAACCAGAGCATGCGGTACCGATGCTTCCGATGATGGGAAAACAAACGTCTCCTCCCTGAAGAAATGCAGCAGCATCTTCCTCTTAAGTTTGACAAGACCAGCGCTCATTCTATCAGCATCGTGAGCTAGCCCCGTTATTTTGGAAATCAACTGCACTAATTCAAGGTGATCTGAGGATAAGATTGAATGCACCACTTCCAGACATGGCAGCATTGTTTTTATTTTATTTCGATGTTCTATCATCTAGTGTGTCAAAAATAACTAAATGTTAAACGGCATTTGTCTGACAATATATAATTGTAACTGGCTATTAACAAAGCCAAGGAACTTTGGTCTCAGCTCAACAACAATGGAAAATATTTAAATACGTCTATACATTATGATTTTTGCGTTAACAGGCATTTGTCAGACGGGTGCAAAATGATCATTGAATCGGTGGAACTGGACAACTTCAAGTCGTTCGGGAATAAGAAAAGGATAATGTTTCGCGATGGATTCACCGTAATTACAGGCCCAAACGGGAGCGGTAAGAGTAACATCGGGGATGCAATGCTTTTCGTTCTTGGTATAAGGTCGTCAAAAGCAATCAGGGCTGATAGACTACCCGATCTGATCCATAAAGCACCTCCTGGAAAGAAACAGGGATCGACCTGCTCTGTAACTATTGTAATGGATTCGCAGGATTCATCTCTCCCTGAAGAGGAGCGAAAAACACGTATTACAAGGGAGATATCCGTTGACGACAACCAGGAGTGCAAGAGCACATACTACATCAATGGAGCAAAGGCAAAGAGGGGTGACGTTGAAACTATCCTTGACAATGCCCAGATTTATCTCGATGCTTACAGTTTTGTGCTGCAGGGTGACATCAACAATCTTGTCAAGATGACTGGAACAGAGAGAAGAAAGCTCCTGGAATCTATTGCAGGCATTGAAAACTATAATGTGCAGATAGACAAAGCACAATCCGATATTGATGGTATAGAGGATAACCTTTCAAAAATACAGATACTTATTGACGAGACGCAAAGACGGGCTGATCAGTTAGCAGAAGAGAAAAAGAATGCGGAACGATACAATGAGATCACTGCAAAGATAGGGTCACACGAGGCTACTTTGCTAAGGATAGACCATATCTCGGCAGAACGGGAATTGGCTGCCTACATGAAGAGCTTGGAGGAGATAGACCAGCAGATCTCCGCATCAAAGAATAAGATATCTGAACTCCAGTCGAAGATTGTGGAAACGGAAAGCACAATTATAAGCGTCGAGGAGGAAAAGAACAGGTTTGGCGGGGAGGAACTCAAGAAAGTCGTTGAGACTATCCGAGACCTGACGCTCGAGAATGCAAAGGAGGGCATTAATCTCGACAACCTCAAGGACGATATCACATCTTTCGAGGCTAAGATCAAGGATCTTACCGCAAACAATGAATTTCTTGTCAAGGACATTGAGAAACTGAGGAAAGAGACAGAAAAGCTGCGCAGGTCTATCGGAGATGACGAAAAAAAGATAGCAGAGAGCAACCAGGAGCTTGATCGACTGAGAAGCAGCGCAAAAGTAAGCTCAAAAGCTTTCTCAAAATACAGGGAAGAAATGGAAGGCGTTGACAGAAGAATCCTTGATGCCAACGCACGGATAATAGAAGTTTCCGACAGAGAATCAAATCACAAGGCACAGAGGGAAAAGATCCTTTCAGATATCAGGCATCTTGAAAGCAGGGAATCTGATGTTCAGCTCCAATACAACGATGCAAAATACAAGATAGACAGTGTTGAGAAGGATGCGTCGGGAAGCAAGAAAGCCTATGATGATCTTAACAAGAAGTACCTGGATCTAAGGAAGGCAGTGACAGAAGGTGACAGGAAAAAGGATGACCTGAACCGAAAGATCGTCGAACTTACGAAGGAATATGAGAAGCTTTCAGCCAGTCTTTCTAGATCATCGCAGAGTTCCAGGACATATTCTGCGATCCTTGAGGCAAGGGCCTCTGGCGAACTGACAGGAGTGCATGGTCTTGTCAAGGATCTTGTTAGCTATGAGTCAAAGTTCCAGATGGCAGTCGGGGCAGCTGGAGGATCGCGCATGAGCTCGGTGGTAGTCGAGGACGATTCTGTCGCGGAGCAGTGCCTAAACGTACTAAAACGCAAAAAAGCGGGAAAACTGACATTCCTGCCGATGAATAAGATCCTCAATGGAAGGCCAAGGGCTAAGGCAATAATGGTTAGAAACTCAGGCGAAAGTCTTGGATATGTTTTTGAAAACATCAGTTACGATAAAAAATATGAGAATATCATATGGTACGCATTCCAGGACTGCCTGATCCTGCCCGACGTTGCAACTGCAAGGAAGCACATGAGCGGTGTCCGTCTCGTCACCCTGGAAGGCGATATTTTTGAGGCAAGCGGCGCAATCACAGGGGGATTTTCAGAGAAGAAGGAAGAGTCTTCCGAAAAACGTACGATTGAAGTATCAGAGCAAATGACCCAGGCCTCGGACGAGCTCGAAAAATTAAAGGTAAAGCTTGAGGCGGACAGATCGGAACTTGATCTTGTCACAACGCAGCTTTCATCTAGTTCAAAGAAGATAGGATCTGGTTCTTCCCAGGTCGACATGTATATTGAGGTAAGGGACAGGTCCTCTGCGGAACTTGCCAAGATTAAGCAGGATATGTCCGCTGTCAAAGCAGATCTGCAGAAGGTGGAGGAAACCATTAACGCAATACAGAAGGAACGTTCACAGATCGATGCTGAGATAGAAAGCATGAACAAGGAAAAAGAGGCAATAGCTGCAAAACTTTCCGAAATCTCCCCCGAGTCAATGGAAAAGGAGACTGAACTTGAATCAGCACTCGCAACACTCAGGCAGGAAAAGGAAGCACTAGCATCATCATTGTCAATGATATCATCCGATCTGAGGATACAGGAAAAGATCCTATCCGATCAGAAGGGCGCCATTGAAGATTATGAGATCCAGATAAAATCGAAGAGGGCAGCTTCCCTTGAAATAGAGGAACGGATGCGAACGATCCAGTCGGATCTGGAAAAGAACAAGCTTGTCGAGCAGCAGTTAAACGTGAAGGCGAAGGAATACAACGACAGGATCAATTCACTGAACATCGAGGTGCAGACGCTACGCGGAAACGTTGAAACCGCAGGTGCCATGATTCGCAGCTACGAGGACAACCGCCTGAATACTTCGCTGCGCATACAGGCAATAAATGAAAAGATACAGCAGATTGATGCCCAGATCGCTGAATGCAAGTTCTCACCTATAGAGACTGGAATGTCTGTTGTCGAGATTAAGAGGACAATCTCTGCACTTCGCAGGGAGATTGAGTCTCTCGGTGCCGTCAACCAGCTTGCAATAAAGGAATACGAGGAAGAGGATGCAAGGCTTAAGGATCTCAGGGAAAAGACGGCCAGACTGAAAGAAGAAAAGGCAACTCTCGAGAGCATGATGGAGGAACTAAATAGCAAGAAGAGAACGGTATTCCTTGATCTTTATTATAAGATAAATGAGTCAATGCAGGCCATATATTCCATACTGTCCGAGGGCGGTGAAGCCAGGTTGGATCTTTCAGACATGAACGATCCGCTCAATTCTGATCTATACATACGGGCAAGGCCGAAGGGAAGCACCTTCAGCAAGATAGAAGCTCTGAGCGGTGGAGAAAAAAGCCTCACTGCAATTTCATTTATACTGGCGGTACAGAGGATCAAACCTTCTCCAGTATATTATCTAGATGAGATAGATATGTTTCTTGACGGCGCAAATGCGGAGAGGATAGGAAAAATGTTTAGCGAGAATGCGAAATATTCGCAGGTATTGATGGTATCACTGAAGAAAGCAATGCTGAAGTATGCAGACAACCTGATAGGCGTTACGACGCTGGACGAGGAGAACAGCGAAGTCTATTCAAAGGACTTCGAAACAGGAGGGGTGCAGCCATGAGGATCGACGAGATTCTGCAGAGCATAACAGTGCAGGGTACCCTGCTGGATCTTGACACAGGCCTGTACAGAAGAATACTGGCAAAGGAGGAAAAGCACAGGGCACCCAACGAGTTTGTCTGGGTCGTTACTGAGGTAGTCAATAAATGCGAATCTGGCCAGATGGATCCCTGGGATATCGACCTGATTGCACTGACGAAGCTTTTTGCAAATTCAATGAACGAAACGAGCCCCAATTTTTCATTGGCCGGCAGGTTCATCGCCGAATCATGGAAATTCCTCTTCGAGAAATCGAGAGACCTTCTGATAAAACAGGACGATATACAGGAAGATACGGAAATTGAAACAGCGGAAGAAATCATTGCAGGAATGGAAGCACTCGTGCAGGTGAAGCCGAGGATATATCATCAGGAGAAAAGGAAAATCATGCTGCTCGAAGTGCTTGAGAGCATGCGATCCCTGTATCAGCGCCCTTCATATACGAAACAGGCACAGAGCATGAAGGAAGAGATACCTGAGAGCTCAATCGAGGAAATTATAGTTGAGCTTAACGCCGAGGAGCCAGAGGTCGAGAAGATGAAAATTCTCCAGCTTATGGCCGATTTCGGTTCCTCAATGCTGATGGACGAGGTCTGGGGTTTCTCAAAGGGTGAAAAGAGCTCATTCTTCCAGTACTCGCTCTTCCTTGCAAAGGAGAAGAGGATCGCCCTTCACCAGAACGAGCCATACGGGCAGATCCGGATCGACATACTTGATGGATAATGCCGGAAAGAGATGTTAGCGCATCAGAAGTAGCTCAATATTCATATTGCAGCGTCTCCTGGTACATGGACAAGGAAGGCTACAGAAAATCCGGGTACGCGAATTCCAGAATGACGACGGGCAAGGTTATGCACCGCCGCCTTGAGACTAAGGTAAAAAGGTCTAGAATGACCACACGTGCCTATGTAATCATTGCCGCTGCCATCGGAATCATGATACTCGCTTACATAATGGGTGCATTCTGATGTCCATTCTGATCCTTCTACTCCTCATTCTGATTTTCGCTGTTGTTGTTGCTCTGATATACAGATCATTCAGAACGTCGGTAAGGTACTCTATTCCGAATGGAACGCAGATCTACGGCGATCTGATATCCGAAGGAAAAATTCTGCGGTCAAACCGTTATTCCCTTACGGGTAAGCCGGACAAGGTCGTAATGTCCGGGAAGCAGGTTATACCTTACGAGTACAAGACGACCGATGCAGATCGCCCGAGGGAAGGCCACATGCTCCAGATGGGTGTCTATTTCATCATCCTGGAGGAGATGTATCCAGACAAGGTCATTCCATACGGAGTTCTAAGATACAGGGAACAGGCTTTCAGGATAGACAATACGCCCAGGATAAAGAGCGCAGTTCTCGAAATTGCAAGGCAGATAAGGGGGAATTACGGCGTTCCTGTGAGGAACCACATGAACTCGGGAAAATGCTTCAGGTGCTCCTTCAAGGAAAGCTGTGTGCAAAGCTTAATTAGGTGAGTCTTTAATTCCGGCATCCATGCAGCAGATTGACCTCTTGAAGCGGAACATGGTCGAAGTCGTAACCGAGCAGGAATTGTCTTCCATGAAGCTATCCTCCGCCCGTGGTTATATAGGCTTTGAACCATCTGGCATACCCCACCTTGGAACAGGCGTGCTGTGGCCCAAGAAGATCAACGAACTCGTATCGCTCGGCGTGGATTTCCAGGTCCTGCTCGCCGATTGGCATGCCTTTGTTAACAACAAGCTTTCGGGAAACATAGATTCCATAAGGGAGAGCGGGAAAATCTTCAAGGAAGGCATGCGCGCCATGGGGCTCAGTGACAAGGTCAAGTTCATCTGGGCATCTGATCTAATAGATTCAGGCGAATATTTCACGACGCTTATCAGATTAGCGAAGCACACTTCCCTTCCCAGGCTGAAGAGGGCTCTTCCCATAATGGGTAGGGTGGAAGGTGACGCAGAGAAGGACTTCAGCATGTTTATCTATCCCATAATGCAGGTCACCGATATATCGGTCATGAATGTTGACATTGCACTGGGCGGAATGGATCAGAGGCATGCGCACATGCTGCAACGTGACATCGCAGACAAATCAGGAATCAGGAAGGTTTCTGCAATTCATGGGCCCCTTCTGGGCAGCCTTAAGGGTCCCGGCAGGATGGATGCTGTCGCAGAAGGAGAAATAGTGAAGATGTCAAAGAGCGATCCCGATTCGGCAATCTTCCTCTTTGATTCCGAATCTGCGATAAGGAGGAAGCTCAACAGTGCGTTCTGCCCCATGGGTGAGGTGAAGGGAAATCCACTGATGGATATTGCAAGACACATCATCTACCCATATTATGGAAAAGAGTTCATGATAAGCAGGCCGGTAAGCAAGGGCGGTGATATCGTATACCCGGATTACGACGAGATGGAAGCCGAATACGTTGCAAAGAGGATTCACCCGATTGACCTGAAAGCAGCAGTGGGCGATGTCCTGATAGAAATGCTGAAACCGGCCAGGGCAATTTACGGTAAATTCGAAGAATCCATGAAGGATCTCGGCTACAGTTCTCCATGATACTCCACAATCAGAAGAAGCTTTCCAGTCTGGATTGCGCAGTAGATCCTGCGAAATCTTTTATCTTTTCCACGTAGGGAAGGATCCTTTCCTCAGAGAAAGATCGCTCATTGCATAGGTACTTCACAAGCGAAGCCTGATCCGGTTTCTCGAACCTTATCTCCGGCTTCTCTATAGAAGGCGGATTAGCGAAAAAGTCGATGATCTCATCCAGCTTCTCTATATCCGCGCCCTTCGCTTTAAGGATCTCCTTTATGTTACCGTATTTCCTTATAAGGTTGAGGGCAGTTTTAGCTCCCACCCTATCCAGTCCCTTATTGAAGTCTGTCCCGACCATGATACCAATGGATATAAGCTGTTCCTGTGTTATCGCATTCATGCGCAGGGTCTCCTCAAGATCGAGGTATTCAGGGGATATGTTAACGTAGAAATTCTTTCCTGGTATCTTTCTCCTTCCGCTTGAAACGAAATTCCTGAAAACAATCTTGGCGCCAAAAAGCAGGCAGTCATAGTCCTGCGACACGACACCGTTGACAAGCCCATTGCGGTTCAGGACAGATGCCTCCGCTTCCCCTTCAGAAGGGGCCATAATCACCGGGAGGCCCATTAGCTTCAGTAGCCTGACAGAATCGTCTATTATTTCCCGCGTAATGTAATTTATCCTGGAGGAGAGAGAGCGGATGCGTTCCTCCTCGCCAAACTGCCTTGCCTCCTCGAGTTCGGCGATATGCTTCTCCTTGATCAGCTTCCTTTCCGCAATGGTCTGGTCCTTGAGGTTGCTGGGTTTTCCGTCAAATACATATAATGGCCTTATGCCATTTTCCATGAATGTTACAGACCGGTAGAACAGCCCTGAAATATGAGACGTGACTCTGCCCTGAGAATCCATCAACGGCGTTCCGTCAGGCTGCCTTATATTGCTCAGGAACTGGTAAATGACGTTATAAGAATCAATAGCAACTATGCTCCCGCTGTGATCTTTCAAAGAAGTTGGATGCCTGGCTACAATATCTGAAATATCAACCCCCATAGCAACTCACCGGCATTCCAGCCCTTCTGCAGTTATGGCAAAAACCACTGATCTGCCCTCCTCGATTGACCTGTGTTTTTCGACTATCGCCTTCCTGAGCCCACCTTCCTTTTTCTCAAGCCTGATTATCGCCTTTACGGAATGATCTATGACATAGCCACCAAACGGCTGGAGCTGGCCCTTATCGATATCCTGGTAAATCTGGTTTGTAACAAGAGCCGGGATATGGTACTCCGATATGATGGCGAGAATGGTTCCGAGCTGCTTCTGGAAACCAGATACCCTTGCCTGGTAGTCACTCCCTGTTTCAAGCCGGAAATACTCCGTGAAGGAATCCACAATAAGTGCTCCTGGCGACTTCACCTTCTCCATCAACCTCTTTACCTTAATAAGTGAAAGCTCCTGATCTTCAAGACTGTTCAACCTGAAAAGGGCTATATTATCGTAAATATCGCTTCTTGAAACAGACATCTGTCTGAAGCGCTCGATCGAGAAGCCTTCGGAATCCAGGTAGAATACCTTCTTGCCCTGTAATGCATTGTTTATGGCGAACTGCATGCATAAATTGGTCTTACCGGAACCTCCTTCCCCGAAAAGTTCCGTTATGACTCCATGCTCAAGGCCGCCGTTAAGGATGGAATCAAGGCATGGAAGTCCGATAGGCGTTCTACCCTGATTCTCATTCAATTCTATTTTCTGCATCCAGTTTCAGATAATTACAACTTATTTAACACATGCGAGCGAGAAGTCCCCTTTCTCAGGAGAGGGGATGAAAGCGATTGAAAGAGTTAAGCATTATGTAATAATTACATAAATAGCATGTATAAAGCCTACAGATTCCGAATGTATCCCAATGAAGAACAGAAGGTTCTCATCGAAAAACACATCGGATCATGCAGGTTTGTATGGAATCATTTTCTTGATATGCGTAATAAACGATATACGGAAACAGGCAATGGGATGAGCTACAAGGAGATGCAGTTATTTCTTCCATCGCTGAAGGAAGAAAAAGAATGGTTAAGAGAGATCAATTCACAGAGCCTTCAGGTAACACTTCAACAACTTGATGCATCGTTTGGCAAATTCTTCAAAAACATTTCCCGATATCCCAGCTTCAAGAAGAAAAACAACAGTGGATCATTCACTGTGCCACAGCACTTCACCATAAACGATAAAAGCGTAACGATCCCGAAATTCGGATCGCCATTACGTGTTATCATGCATAGGGATATTGACGGCGATGCACGAAGTCTCACCATATCAAAAACACCTTCAGGTAAATATTATGTTTCAATCCTTACAAAGGCAGCAGCAGAAATCCCAAAAGCGAAAGAGATTGAGGCAAGGAGTGCAACAGGTATAGACATGGGTATCACTCAATTCCTCACCACATCAGGTGGAATACAGATCAGCAACCCGAAGAACCTGGACAGGTCTGAAAAACTCCTTGCAAGGAGGCAGAAACAGCTATCAAGGAAACATAAGGGATCAAGCAATCGCAACAAGGCGAGAATAAAGATCGCACGTATCCAGGAGCATATGGCAAATCAGAGAAACGATTTTCACAACAAGATATCCGATGCCATGCTCAAGGCATACGACA
>JBMFWM010000046.1:0-12248 GCA_049965275.1 Thermoplasmata archaeon
CCGATGCACCTTCTGTACTTTCAATATCTGCTTCTTCCTGTTTTTCGATCCTTTCCTCTTCCTTGATAACATCCGCTGTTCTCTTTTTAATTTCTTCTCTGCTTTCCTCGATGCATCCAGCGGTTCAACCTGCAATCCATCCGATGTTGTGAGGAATGCCTTGATACCCATGTCAATGCCGATTGTGCCTTTGCCCTTGGGCAATTCCTCTTCTATTTCGTACTGGATCGAGGCATAGTACCGATCAACATCTCTCGTTATGACAATCTGTTTCATGTTCAGTGGAATTGCTGATTTATCTCTGAACATGATGCCTTCCATGAATTTGGGTATGATCAGTTTATTCCCGTTTGCCTTGAACCCCGATGGTATGATGAAATACTGCTTATCCTTCCTTGACCTGAAGTTTGGATAATCGGTATTGTGCTTGAAGAATGACTTGAATGTCTTATCCAGTTGAACAAGGGAATGCTGGAGGCTCTGAGAATTGATCTCCTTCAGCCATATTAGTCCCACCTTCAATACCGTGAGCATCTTCATGGTATCGAACACTGTCAATCCTTTCTTCTTAACGTTTTTCTAGTCATTATAATACTTAGACATGACATCAAGAAAATGATTCCACACAAAGCGGCATGCACCAAAGTGCTTTTCCAGGAGAACCGTCTGTTCTCCATTTGGATATAAACGCACTTTGAGGGCTTTAATCATTATTTACACAATCGTTTATCTTCTAATACGCTTTCCGCAATTCATCCACATCGGAAGCTCTGTGGCTTTCTTGCTTAAATCCTTGTAAAGGTGAGGATTTTCATGTTTTTTCTGAACGATGCGCGAACTTCACGAACATATAGTTGCAGGTCCCGGATATATGTGCTTTTTCACTAACGAGAATGGTGAAACTATACCGAAAAACAACAAATACTCCGACGGCATGATCCAATGTGGCTACCGCCAGAAATGATTTTTTTACACTGGATGATTTTAACTTCGACGGAAAGACTGTTTTCCTCCGCCTTGATATCAATGCGCCAATTGATCCATCAACGGGAGACATTCTTGACTATTCACGGTTCAGTGCTCATGTTGACACAATCAATGAGCTGAGAGGATCCAAGGTCATTATAATAGCGCACCAAAGCAGACCTGGAAAAGACGACTTTGTCAGCCTCAGGGCACATGCGGCGCACCTGAGTATGATGGCTAAAAAGGAGATCAGATTTGTCGATCAACTCTTCGGATCGGCGGTCTCTGCTGCAATTCAGAAAATGAAGCCAGGGGATATAATCATGCTGGAAAATAGCAGGTTTTATTCTGAGGAAGTTTCACTTGACGGTGCGGATCTTGAAACAATGGTTTCATCCAATATAGTAAGAATGCTTGCGCCCCTCATGGACTATTATGTTATAGATGCATTTCCAGCAATACACAGGCCCCAGATCACACTTACGGGATTCAGGTCAGTGAAACCAAACATTGCTGGCAGGCTGATAGAGAGGGAAATAAGTGCTCTTGAAAAATTCAAGTCACCTTCTGCAGGTAACAAGATAGCAATCCTGGCAGGCGCCAAGATAAGCGACTCAATTACTGTTGCCGGGAGTTTTCTGGAGAAAGGGGTAGTTCAGTTCGTACTTGCTGCTGGAGTTGTAGGGAATGCATTTCTCCACGCTATCGGAAAGAACATTGGAGAAAGATCCCTTGCTTTCATCAAGAAGAACAACAAGAATTACGCCGATCTGATCAAGATTTGCGCTGAGCTTTACAAAAAATTTCCAGGAAGGATAATACTTCCCGATGATGTAATACTGAACCCATCAGGGCGCAGAATTGAGATTGGAGCCAGGATCCCGGAGACAGAACTTATCGCTGACATAGGTATAGATACTATGGTCAAGTTTTCCGGATATATCAAGAATGCAGATGGGATTTTCATGAACGGCCCCATGGGTATGTATGAAATAGATCAGTACTCGGCCGGGACAAGAGAGATCTTCAGCGAAGTTGCGGAGTCTCGAGCGCTGACTATAGCCGGCGGCGGTCATACTTTAAGTGCACTAGAGCGCATGGGGCTGATGCGGAAGATTACCCATGCATCCACGGGCGGAGGTGCGTTGATAAGCTATTTATCGGGTGAGCACATGCCTGTTCTGGAAGCTCTCAGGGAGAGTCGTAAACTATTCGCAGGTAAGTGATATGGATTCAGAAGCACAGGCAAATTTAGTTGATGAAATAAACATGACAAGGTCCCTTTTGGATTCCACGGAAAGACAGATCTCCACAGTGGACAAGGCTTACCAGGACCTCGCTGTGACCCTTGCGGTCGTGAACGAGAAGCCAGAGCTTGCTGACAAGGCTGTCAGAATTTCCATCGGCTCGGGAATGTATGTAGAGGGGAAGATTGGGAATTCAGACAATATCATAGTCCCGGTTGGCTCAGATGTTTTTGTGGAAGCCACCACCGTGGAAGCCAAGAAAAGGATTGAGGAAAGTATGGAGAGCCTCAGAAAGACACTTGAAGAGCTTTTGCAGCGGCAGTCAGATCTGAGGATCAGGTATGACAGCCTCATGGCGATTGCACAGCGTGCAACTTCTTGAGAGAAGCAGTCAATGTTTGAAGGTTTCAGGAAGAGGCTTGGAGGTATTTTCTCCTCCAGGAATCGGGAAGAAGTTTTCAAGAAGAGTGAACTCGGAGAAAGAGTATTCGAGGCACTGATCGAATCTGATGTCTCTGTAGCCGTGGCGGAGAGGATCTCTGACATATCGGAAAAGTTTGTTGAAAAGTCCGGAGGAAAGATAACCCAGTCACAGATGCTTTCAATTATAAAAAGAAGCGTCAAGTCTGTACTGGATTCGGTCGAAGCACCGGTGGACATCCTTAAGCCGCCAAAGAGACCTTATGTTGTTATGTTCCTAGGAGTAAATGGAGGAGGCAAGACAACAACAATTGCAAAACTGGCAGCGTTCCTGAGAAGCAGGGGATTAAGGGTCGTACTTTCCGCTTCAGATACTTTCCGGGCAGGCGCCATTGAACAGATAGCCCACTGGTCCAACGAGGTTGGGGTAGAACTGATAAAACATGATAAGGGATCAGATCCATCCTCCGTTGCATATGATGCGATAACGCATGCTGTGGCAAGAAAGATGGATTATGTACTCATAGACACAGCAGGAAGAATGCAGAACAACAGGAACCTCGTCGAGGAGATGAAGAAGATCAAGAGGGTGGCCAAGCCGGATCTGACTCTTCTGATACTGGATGCGATGATTGGCCAGGATGCTCTTATTCAGGGAAAGTCATTCATGGATGACATCGGCTTTGACGGGCTGGTTATAACTAAACTCGATACAGATGCCAAGGGCGGCCTCTTGATATCACTCTGTTATGAGCTGAAGAAGCCCGTATACTTCATAGGCATCGGACAGCGGGCTGAGGATATAATGGAATTTGACAGTAGCTGGTACCTTGACAGGCTTTTTCCAGAGTCACTTAACTGAGGAAAGTACTTCAGAGACTTTCTTCACATCCATTTCCGTAATGATAAGCGGTATGTTCTCTATTTCAGCAAGTTTTACCGCAAGCTCGTCAATTCTTCCTGCCCTTATGTAGACAACAGCGGCAGGCTTGAGAGGGTGTACCCTGATTGCAATCATAGGGCTCCTACCCAGCTTCACTTCGGTAAAGAATATGGCCCTCTGGCTTGACCATCCGTATAGAAGGGAATATTCCGAGTAGGAGAAGGAAAGAATCGCCTTGATCCCGTCTACTATAGTATAGCCCATAATGTGCCTTGAGGTGGACACCGGCGAAACGTTCTCGCCTTGCACAAGATCGATGATCCTGTCAAGTGATACCTCATGATCATAGTCCCTAATGTCAATGAGTGCATCAGACGGGACGCCGGAACTGTATCTTCTTATGAGGTGCCCGCCCCGGGATCGATCTATCTCAATCATTGCCTCGACAATCTTCCTTATCGATGATACTCCTGGTGATTTTCTTCTGCCGGATTCGTAATCACTTATAACGGAAGGTGATATGTGCAGAGACCTGGAAAGATCGAGCTTGTTGATCCTGAACTCTTCTCTCCACTTCCTGATTGTCTCTCCTGGATTCTCTGATATTGTAATCTCTCCGGCGATTTTCTCTTCCAGCTTCAAAGAACCACCACTTAATGGATAACTGATAGGTGTGTATTAAATTCTTCATGCGGTCACTATCCATCTCCCTGTTCTGAACAGCATAACGCTGAGGGATTTCGTCAGTGCTCCTCCAGATATGTTGCTGCCTGCAAAAGTTCTGATAGATCCCATCAGGTCAAGGATGTTGCCTCTTAGTTTTATATGAGAATTATCAGCGTTGTCAAGAACAGATCGTACTGCATCCAGGAGGTGTGTGCCGGCATTGACCGAAACGAATGAAGCCAGGCCGCCTTCCTGAACCATTCTTATTGTGTTCGCCGCTCTTTCGAGTTTTTTATGCATTGCCGCCTCTATGATAATGACGTTCTTTGTGGTTGTACCTATGGTTGATGCGATCTCGTTCGTCGACAGGCCTCGGGACCTCAGGGAAAGGATTTCCAATTGTCTCGCGGTAAGAATAGTCAGCTTTGCGTCCATGTCATAAGGAATAAAATGGTAAACATTAATATTTACTTTGATTCATTAGTAAAGATATTTAATTCCCAAATGTTCACGGTGAGGATGAAAAGATACCTGGCCGTGATATTAATTATAGCAGTCATTGTAATACTTATCGGCAGCTATCTCTATGTTCAGAAACCTTCCCAATCCCTGGAAGTTTACGCAGCAGATGCATATGTTGCCGAGGCAAATCACCTTATATCGGGGTTTAAAAATGCAACTGGCTTACCCATAAATGATGCAAAAGGCGGTGGTTCGTTCACACTGGCTAGCGAGATAGGACAGGGAGATCCATCTGATATTTTCATCTCAGTCGCACTTAATTCCTACGAGAAACAGTATCTTGGTTCAAGATATTCTGGTTGGGCGGTTGCATTTGCTGCAGACAGTCTTGTAATAGCTTACAATAATGCCACACTGACAGGCGCTTCAAAATCCGTCATATCAGGGTTTGAATCAGCAACATCGAACTCAATTTCAGGATATTCTGAGGCCTTTGCAAACCTTACCTCTGGAAGCTTCAAGGTTGGCATATCGGACCCAAACAAGGATCCCGCCGGACTTCGTGCCATGATCTCGCTCGAGATTGCAGGTTACCTATACCACGGCGGAAATATTTCCTACTATATCGAAAGGATGCAGACCGACGGCGCCATATCTTCCGCAAGCAGTGCGGCTGAACTCGTTGCACCGCTGGAGCAGGGGAGCATTTCATTCCTTTACATTTACAAATCCTCAGCAATATCACAGGGACTCGGTTACATAGAACTGCCGCAGGACCTGAACTTTGGAAATGCCTCATTAGCACCATTCTATTCCAAATTCTCTTATGCAACTGCATCTGGAAACCAGACAGGCTCTCCCGTTTTTCTATATGTGTCGGTCCTGGCTAACGACTCTTTACGCTCAGAGGCGATGAAATTCGTGTGTTACGTGATAAACAACAGTGCACAGATGGCGGCATTTGGCATGGAGGTCCTGAAGACAGGTTTCGTATATGCCAACGCGACCATTCCAGTCTGTTTGCAGTCGCTTGTTTCTGACGGAAAGTTATCTATGGCAGGTATCCTATGAAGGTGTGCCTCTATTGACAAATGGAAATCGGCCCAAAGACACTATCTGGATTCTCTCCATCGCAGGTGCAATCCTGCTGATCCTGCCTATTCTTGTGCTCCTCTATTATGGTTTCGTTGTTTACAGATCTTCCGCAGGATTCAGCAACCAGGTCTTTGAATCAATATTGCTTACGCTGATCACTTCTGCCATATCCGCAGCCGTTGTGTTCCTTCTGTTCACTCCGCTTGCGTATGAACTTGCCATGTCGAGGCATTCCGGCCTGGAAAGCATATCAGACCTGCCTGCAAGCATACCTCACCCTATCGTGGGTATTGCATTCCTAATCCTTGGAAGTCCATTCACCCCTACAGGAAGATTTCTTGCATCCATAGGTATCAGCTTCTTTGATTCCATTCAGGGAATAGTTGTTGCATTGACATTTGTCTCAGCTCCCATCTATATAAGAACCATGCAATCTGTATTTTCCTCAAGAAAGCAGGATGCTGACCTGTACACCATGTCTCTTGGCACTTCGAGAATAAAGATGCTATATGGAGCGATCCTGCCTTCCCTGAAACGAGAAACGCTCTATGCAGGTCTCACTTCTATGAGCAGGGGAATGAGCGAGTTCGGATCGATTGCCATACTGGCATATTATGTTACGCAATACCCATTCGCTGGGGTAAGCAATGCATCTGTTCTCATTTACAATTATTATGGTTATCTCGGACCGGGCGTTGCAGTTTCAGCGTCAGCCCTTATGATCGTTGTTTCCATAGCTGTTCTTGCTGCTGCAAGGCTTTTAGGAAGGGTGAGGAACTGGAGGTCACTATCCGGCAATGATTGAAGCAAATTTTCGCAAGCGTGTCGGAGAATTCGAGCTCAATGCATCTATTTCGTCCGAAGGCATGATTCTGCTGACCGGACCAAATGGATCTGGGAAGACAACCCTTCTAAAGACGATCGCAGGTTATTTTAGCATAGATTCGGGAAGCATCGTTGTAAACTCAGATAACATAACGGACCTGCCTGTCTCGGCAAGAAAAGCAGTCTATGTGGGAGCAGACTCAAGTATGAACTCGTTGGGAGTTAAAGAGCATATCCTATGGCCAAAATCATCCATGAGTACAGCGGAAAAAGAGAAAATAATGGACTCACTCGGAATAGATTTTGATGGCAAAGTCGGAAATCTGAGCCTCGGGCAGAGGATCAGGGTATCGATAGCGACCGCCATTATAAGTGAAGCAAGAATTCTGCTCATAGATGAAGTTCTTGCTAACATAAGCAAGGTGCAGGAATTCGCTATGGCCATGAGGGAGCTTACATCTAAACAGAGAATGGATGTGATTGCAGCAATGCAGACTGACGACCTTAGGGATATTTTTGATCATTCTTTCGCGATAGATCAAGGTTCCCTAAGCAGGTTGAAATGATTTTATACTAAGATTTGGAGGACAATTGTACCAAGGTCTCGCTTACAGCCTTGTCCACTGCTGCATCACTTCCCATGGTGTTATTCCACCCCAGCGAAGAGAGTTTGCTGATTGAAAGTTCTGCGACCTTGACATCTCCTTTCCAACCTCTCCCTTCGAATCCGCCGGTAAACCTGTATTTGACGTTTTCAAGATGCATTGCTCTTGTAACTGAGTCGGCAATCCTTGTGACTGGCGTTGTTCCCACGTTACCCAGATTCACGATATCCGTCTTGGAGAGCTTCTCATGAACAAAGAGGATGGAACCAACGCAATCCGTGACGTGCATGTAGGATTTTCTCTGTGTGCCGTCACCAAGAATCTCAAGAGATTTGCTGTCCTTCTTCAATTTGTGGATGAAATCAAAGATCACGCCATGTGTTGAGTTCTTTCCGACTATGTTAGCGAACCGGAACATGGTTGACTTGAATCCATAATAATGGGAATATGCAGCAATAAATCCTTCCCCAGCCATCTTTGAGGCGCCATAGCTGGAAATTGGGAGATACGGCCCGTATGTTTCCGGCGTTGGAAGCTGTGCGGCCTCGCCATACACCGTTGAGCTTGAAGCGAATGCCATCTGTGCTGTATCGGATAAGCGCATGAATTCAAGTACGCCCATTGTGCCCTGTGCATTAACCCTGAAATCGAGAAGCGGATCCGACGATCCGCCCTTGACATCCGAATTTGCAGCCAGATGTATCACAAGATCGAACGTACCCAGACCCTTCATGAATGCCGGATCGTTGATGTCTCCTTTCCTGAAGGCAAAGTTCCTGTTTTTGGATAAGGATTTTACAAAGCGATCATCCACATTCGACAGGTTATCTATGCCTACGACCTCATTGTCCCGGATGAGAACCTCACACATATTAGAACCTATAAAGCCTGCGGCCCCAGTAATCAATATTTTCTTGTTTTTCATTTGTACTTTCTTATATCATAATACCGCTAATCATATTTTCTCATATATTAAGGAAAATTATACAAGGCTCTCGATATAGCATAACATTATGCATTGATTTAGTCAAATGGACGATCATATGCCATCCTTCCGCCGAGATGATGGAATTTTCCCTTGTGGAAGACAAGAGGCTTCTTTTCGCTGTCATAGTATCCTGCGAGAACTTTTCCAATGAACGCAGCATGATCCCCTGTCTTGAACTCATCTATTACCCTGCATTCGAAGTTAGAAATACAACCTTCGATGAGAGGCGGTTTTATGTGCTTTGAGGGAAATGTGTTGAATTGAGCGAGCTTGAATTTGTCGTGTGACTTGAAAGAGTAATTTCCGGCAATATGGGCAAGATATCCCTGATCGTCAGAGCAGTAGCTGATGCCAAACTCTCCTGAAGAATGAATCATTCTGTAGGTTTCCCGTTCATAGCCAACAAATGCAGCTATCAGGAAGTCATCGATAGATACCCTTAACGTCCATTCAGCGGACATAACATTTACTGCTTCGTTGAGTTCAGATGTAACCAGAGCTACCGTTGTAGTTGTAAAATTTTGCGCTTCCAAGATATCAGCAACACGCACCAGAGAGTATTAAGGAATAATATTAATTACTACTGGAAGGTTTGCAAAAAAAGCATGTTCATCCGAGCAAATTACTAACATATTCGTGGTCTAGCACAAATAGATGAATGAAATTGGAGGGCAATCTGAATACCGATGGAAAACATAGCCTCCGGATATCAAGCAAGGCCACTTCTTGTTTTCTGGGAAACCACAAAAGCCTGCGATCTAACATGCAGACATTGCAGGGCGACGTCTATGAAGCTTCCTGCAGAAGATGAGTTAACTCTTGATCAGTCAATAGATTTCTTAAACCAGCTTACTGAATTTAACGGAAAACCGCCTGTTTTGATTATGACCGGAGGGGATGTCATGAAAAAGGCAAACCTTGCAGAAATAATGAATCATGCAAGAGATTTGAAGATACCATTTGCCCTTAGCCCTGCTGTAACTGGCCTTGGCAATGAAGGGAGCTTCGGTCTAGTGGAGGGTTCAGGTGCTTCATCAATCTCTATCAGCCTTGATGGAAAGGAGGGGTTCCATGATTATCTCAGAGGACCCGGTGTTTTCCAAAAAACAATTAGAACGCTAAGAGCACTCAAAGAGTCTGGAATGAACATACAGGTTAACACACTGGTCTCAGGTAATAACCTGATGGACCTTCCATGGGTATTAAAAATCTTACGTGAGATTGAAATAAAAACTTGGGAAATATTTTTCCTGATCAAGGTTGGAAGAGGGATGGATGTAGAGGATGTAACCTCAGAACAATATGATGCTGCATGCAAATTTCTTGTCTACGCCGCAGGTTATGGAATAAATATAAGAACTGTTGAAGGACCTTACTTCAGAAAGCTATCAATTGACCATAACAATGAAGTAAGTCTGGAAAATAACAGGCTTTTTTCAGAACTTAAGGAAACGGCGGTAAAATTATGCGGCCACCCTGAGCATGGGAAAGACAGAATTCCGGTAGCTAAGACATCAGATGGAAATGGCATAATCTTCGTTTCACACAACGGTCACGTCAGGCCCAGCGGGTTTCTCCCTCTTGATGTTGGGAATATACTTGATAAGCGACTGGTTGAAGTCTATGAGAAGAGCGAGATATTGAAAAGAATGAGGGGTAAATCCAATATAACTGGTAAATGTGGGGTTTGCCAGTATCTTGAAGTTTGTGGAGGGAGTCGAGCAAGGGCATATTTTTACAGAGGTGAAGTCTTTGCAGAGGATCCTGTTTGTCCTTTTCAACCTAATGAAGGGGATCCAATTTAACATTATACATTAGTTCAAGGGGCAATTATTAAATCCAGCCAACGACTAATTCCTAAAGGAGGGGACTTGCTGTTGCGCGTGATTTGCGTTTAAAGATATAACAATTTGCTGGTTGATTTTTGGTTGCGAACCTTGGACTGGTATTGGTTTTTTACTCTTCAACAGCCTTAATCCAGCTTGGCTTGATGAATGCGTTCAGCTCCTCCCTAGAAAAGTTCCTCTGAAACCATTAACCGCCTTACTTATCGGAGGATTGCCTGACCATACCAGGTGTGAGCATGACATCCTTCTTACGAGCCGACAAATTGATTCACTTTCGGGCAACAACTGAAATCTTTCGTTTCCGCCCATATATTTGATAAACGAAATGGCCTGCTACAGCTTGACAATATATTTCAGAGAATAAATATGTGATAAAAATATTTATATATCGAAATCAAGTGCAAGTGGTGAGGTCAAAAGATGTCATCTGAAGAGTCAGATACAGGCTGGAACTACAGCGCCAAGGGAACAACGGGACAGAAAGTGATAGTCGCAATATTACTTATCTTCCCAATGCTGATATTTGGTATTACTCCCTTATACAATAAGGACAAACCAACATTGCTTGGGCTGCCATTTTTTTACTGGTTTGAGACAATTTGGTTGGTAGTTTCTGCCGTCTTCTATGTAATAGCCGCTCTAATGCTTAACAGGATGGAGGGGGGCGACTCGCAGTGAATAATTACATTATACTCTCTGTTTTCGTGGCCCTCTTCCTGGTCTTTGTTGCGCTGGGATTCGGCTCATCAAGATTCAGACGAGGTGACATGAGTGATTTAGGAGAGTGGGCTCTTGCGGGGAGAAAGCTTGGTGGTTACCTTGCATGGTTCCTCGTGGGTGCTGATCTGTATACGGCATACACATTTATTGCAATACCAGAACTGGTGTATGAGAAAGGTGCAGTTTACTTCTATGCAGTCCCATACGTCGGAATGACGTTCGGTATTGCGATGATTACTATGCCGAGGCTCTGGAGAATGGCGAAGGGCAAAAACTATGTTACAGCAATAGACATGGTGCAAGATAAATTTAACAGTAAGTCCCTAGCAATATTGCTCGCTTTCACAGGAATTGTGGCAGAGCTACCTTATATAGCACTCCAAATTTATGGAATGCAGGCGGTTCTAACAGTAATGATCGGCCACCTGACCACTACAGACGCAAATATAGTAACAGAGATTGCCCTTATAGTTTCCTTCATTGTTCTCGCGGCCTTTACCTTTACCAGTGGACTAAGGGGCGCTACTATTACAGCAGTAATGAAAGATGCAATAATATTTGCCAGCGTAATAGTAATAATTGTAGTCGTTCCAATGAGAATCGGCGGTTTCGCAGTTGCGTTTACTGATGCAAAAACTCTTGCGACCGGTACATCGACGCTAGCCGGATTGTTCCTCAATGGCTTTATCTCACTTACAATAATGAGTGCTCTTGCCCTATATCTATATCCGCATGCGATAAATGGTGTATTTAGCACTAACTCGACTAAACGCCTTAGATTGAGCACTGCCCTTCTTCCAATATATGGAGTTGGACTTGCCCTTCTTGCACTTTTTGGAATTCTCATTTATGCCGTCCCGTCTGCATTGGGAGATGTTGCAAAATACGGTGCAGTTACCGTTGTACCATCACTGATATACGCTGAGTTTCCTGACTGGTTTGTCGGTTTTGCTTTCCTTGGGATCTTCATTGGCGGTCTTGTGCCTGCGTCTATAATGGCCATATCCCAGGCAAACCTGCTTACTAGGAATGTTGTTAAGGTTGCCAGACCGAACATTGACAGTAAGACGGAAGCTAGGCTTTCTAAATGGTTTTCAGTTATGTTTAAATTCATTGCCCTTGCATTCATCTTTGCAATTTCTGCGACCTATTCCCTTGAGCTACAGCTCGTTGGAGGAATCATAATTCTTCAGACGCTTCCTGCGATATTCATAGGAATGTACACGAAGAGACTCAATAAGTACGCAGTTGGCGTCGGCTGGGCTGCGGGTATGATAACTGGAGTTTACATGATTCTGGATGCTAACTTCTTCATAGCTCATCTTCCTTCGTTGCAGACAACATTCTTCAAGTTCTCTACTCCTTTCAGCTTCATTTACATTGGACTAATAGCACTACTGGTAAACCTGCTCATTGCTATCGTTGGGAGCCTTGTAATGGGGGGCACTAAGGAAGCCGCAGTAAGGACAACAAAAGCATAACCTAATTCTGGAAAAACAAATGGTTTTTCCAGTTCTAATTTTA
>JBMFWM010000047.1:0-12060 GCA_049965275.1 Thermoplasmata archaeon
ACTCGCCGCAGCTGAATCCGATAGAGCTCATATGGAAGTCGATAAAAAAGGTAATCTCAAGAACGTTCGTGAAAGATCAGGAGATGATGATCGACCTGGTCAAGACGAACTTCAATGATCTCTCAAAGAGCAAATCATTCTGCAGAAACTGGATGGAGGCATTTGTTAACTAATAGGGATACAATGTTAGGACACAGACTATATTTGATGTACCAGAAAAATTAAAGAAAGAGGAATAAACTGAAGAGAAGAAATACATGAAACAGGCATATATTTGCGGTAGCTATGAATAAATATAGATTAAATTTACGCAAAGAATGGTTATTGTAGTATGCTGTTACTGGCATACCTAATACTAATATACTTCAGTTAAGATTTGTTTCCTATGAAATTTCGCAATAGACGAGTAATGATACCATTTGTCGTCCTTGTTGTTTTGCTTTTTGTCTTGTGCGTTCCCGTTGTTTCTTTAAGGGCTCCAGGAGGAGCAATTGACAGTACTGTAAGAATTTACGCCTCCATCTTATATGCATTGACTTCCCACGGCTTCACATATTGGGGGGGTCAATTGTGGTGGGGACCACCGCCAGTTGCGTAGGTCGGTAAAATTTCACTTGCTGATCGAGACCATGTTCAGGGTGCAGGATAAATGTCACATCAGGGCGAAGAGCAAGGATATCCATGCTCGGTGTTATCTGTTCCCACATGAGCAGCTGGTTGTTTCTATCTGGTATCTTTTCTACCATTAGGAGGTGAGCATCAAGTAATATCCTATAGAATTGGGTGAGACATGCACAGCAATGGTGAACAACGTGGAGAGAAAGGAGGGAAACCGCAAACAGTCCTGATTAGAGACTGTGACCGGATTGTCATTCTTTCTCCATTCTTTCATGTGGTTGGCATGAGTTGTCTTTAAAGTTAACTCAGTTCGAAAATACTGCTTGGACTCAGATTACGATCACGGCAGATCGAGGAAATTCGTGGACAATCTTCTCAAGCACAGGATAAAGTGGCTTTTCCGCTTTGTGGATGATCCAGATGTAGAATCCACCAACAACAGGCCGGAGAAGGTCCCCATAATGGGCGTGATATATCGAAAGGTCTCAGGAGGTATGCAACCGATCATGTTTTGAGGCATATAAAAGGCTTCAATCAGTATTCTATACAACAAGTGTCAGGAAGAAGAGCTTCGTTAGAGATGTTCCTGATACTTTGGAGAGGAAGAATTCTCATCCAGGATGATGGGCACACATCACTGACCTGCTACCGTGTATGAATCATGATGTTCTATGCTTTCACTGTCCAGGAAAGAGCACTTGCTGGTGTGGTTCTCCTCATGTACTGTGACATTGATCTCGATCTCTTCCGCCTTGTACTTTATCTGCTGATTCATTGTGTTGAATGGAACCCGATGATCCCCTTAATCTTGAACACTTTTGTTGCATAAAGTCCTTATGATAGGGTCTAGAATGACCTTTGAAATCTACTCATGAGATAAGCCATTTCCACAGGGGAATGTACTTAATATTCCTGGTTGCGCCATACCACTTCCGTTTCTCAGTTCTCTCGACAGAGTCGGTAATCACGAGGAGTTGTTTGCATCCGAGCAACTCAGATCCAGTAATCAGCGATCTCACCTCCCTTTCCATCGTAAATGTTTCCGAAGGATCGGAACAAACCTGAATGAGTTCCTTTATCATCTCTCCCTGTTTGACTACAAAATCGACCTCATGATGCTGGTCATCCTTCCAGAAATATAACTTAAATTTTCCTCCATGGGATCTTCTGAGTAGTTCTACGGCAACAGTATTTTCGTAAAGCACTCCTCTATCCCGGCTGTTCTTGTAAGCATTTGAGCGAATGAATCCATTGTCTATGCAGTACATTTTCTTATTGGCTTTCACCTTCTCACTCACTTTGGTGGAATAACGTTCCAACTCGAAAAAGATAAAACTTTCCTTGAGAAAATCTATATACCTTTTGACAGAATGCGCACTTTTCAAACCAGTCATATTTGCCAATCTAGTATACGAGAACTCCCTGCTAGTGTTGGAAATCAGATACTCAGCCAGCTCATCAATTGTACGCGGTTTTCTAACTCTGTATCTCCTAACTATGTCCTTATATACAACAGATGCAAAAAGGGTCGAGAGATATTCACTGTAACTGAGCTTTTTTACAAATGGTTCTGGATACCCTCCATTGGTCAGGTATTCAGACAATATAACCCTGTACTGGGATTCTGTAAGGTTCCGGTTATAAGAATTAATGATTTCAAGGTACGATAAAGGCAGTATACGTGTTACAACATGCCTGCCTGTTAAGTGAGTCGATAATTCAAGGCTCAGGAGATTCGAATTGCTTCCAGTAATGACCAGATTGTAGCCTTGCCTTTGCAGCCGGTTTACAAAAAGTTCCCACTTGTCAAGGTTTTGAATCTCATCAAGCAAAAGGTACCTAGGTTTTGAATAGATGGAATTCACTTCTTCTATAACATCGTTGTAGTCACCTGCATTGGCCAGGGTTTCGTCATCATAGTTTACGTAGCCAAATGTCCCCATATGACTTAGAGCGTGTATGGCGAAGAAAGACTTTCCTGCTCTTCTTGGGCCAATTATCACCTTTATCAGATCCGAGTCGGATCCGTTAATTGTTTCTTTTCTTGCTATATACCTTTCTGCGGGCTTCGCTTCAAGTTCATTTTTTTGGTAGTTTAATGCATCTCTGATCGATGTCATTGAATTTCTATCATTGTAATACATAAAACATTAAAGATTTATGTATTATGATCCGTAAAATGCCAACAACAATTATTAAGATCTATGATTCTGCAAAAACTGACAAAACATGATAGCAGAGTTTAAGGCAATTACCGAGAGAGCAGAAAGGATGTGATTCAGCTTTCAAATCGTATTTTGCAAATCTGAAAGTTCAATTGCTCAGTAGCAATGGATACTCAACTTACGGAATTTAAGCATTATTATAGGAACTAGAGATACTTAATCATAGTAATTGCTGCTTCGTGATATCCCATCTTGACGTAGAGATTTCTCGCTATTGTGTTTGAGCCGAATACGTTGAGGGATATTCTCTCTGCTCCTTCTTTTTTTATGAACTGCTCTAATCTTCTCATCGTACCTGTTCCATATCCTTTTCGTCTATAACTTTCGTTGATGATTATGTCCCAAAGATATGCCTCTCTTACTCCCTTGTCTCTTATCTCAAACCAAATGGAACCAATCGTTGCTTCGTCATCCATGATGTGCATCAGGTGATGTCCTGGCGTGTCAATTCCGTTTGGCAGGAACTTCTTCACGTATTCCTCCGCCTTCTCAAACGAAATACCTTTTTCAATTAGGCCAGCTTCATCCATATCCCGTTTCCACGACTCCACAGAATACTTCCAGTATGCTGAAAATTCATCCCTGCTCATGGGTTTAAAATCTAACATTGAAACTCTATCCAGGCAGCCAATATAGGAATTTCCTATCTGAACTATGGGGTTGACCGGATTTGAACCGGTGGCCTCCCGGTTATCAGCCGGGTGCTCAAACCAAGCTAAGCTACAACCCCACTATTGAAAGCTTGAATCGGTGAAATTGTAATAAACATTTTGCAGCACAGAATCTTTTATGTTTTTTGTTATTCGAGCGGTGTTCGGAAGCGCCATCCATCTATGTTGAACCCATTCATTTTGTTCAGAACGTAGCTCGAAAACAGTGAAGCCTGGTTTAATTTTACCTTTCTATCTGCTGCCTTCAATCCCTCAACTAATTTTGCGTAGAACTCCAAATCTCTTGGTGGATCGAACATAAATGCCCTTCTATATTCAACATTTGAAACATATCTAGACATCTTGTTGAGTGGAATGATCTCCTCGCCATTCCATATGCAATATATCTCGTAAGTCTTCGAAAGAAAGGAATTGTAATAGATGTCAAATGCAATGTCACTCGATTCATACATAGATGCCAGGTCATCATGCATATCCCAGATCTGGTATCTGGCGGTCTCAGCCCAAGCTTCACTGGGCGCACTGAATTTCTTCTTGATCATGTCTGATGCTAATTTCTTCAGGTCGGAGACAGCTCCGCTTCTGTCGAAAACGGTTTCTCCCATGGAGAACATCCTGGCATCTGTCCTTTTATGCTGTTCATGATCCTCATTCATGTATTTCCTTATCATCGATGGAGGATTTGCAAAATATTCGACGATATAGTCATCGATCACCAGATTTCCCCTCTCCCGCCACTTTGTTCCTTCGCTCAACACTATATGGATATCGATATCAGAATGAGAATCATGGAATTTTGTGACTCGGCTTCCCGTAAGGACAGCACCTTCGACATAATCCTGGTTGATCCACCGCTCCAGGAATTGCAGAGCTGTCTGCTTCCAATCGGCCATGTTGCGAGGAGTCCTCGGAAACTAATAAAACATGGCAAATGAATCAGGGAGGCGTATTCTTACCCAGGTGATTCAGTCTTTCCAGGTTCCTGCAGACAGAACATATATCGGAGTCAGTGGGACTGCCGCAGATCTTGCATCTGCCCAACTTGACATTATTTTCCTTGCTCTTAAGCGATTGCTTGACAGCGTCACCAAATTTTGCTATGGAATATGCTGTTCCAGGGTGTTTTTCCTCGAGTCCGGTGATGATCTCCCTCGCTTCGTTTCTTTCTGCCCTGCCATAATAGGGGCACCAGATCCTCTCTGCTTTGATACCATTGACAAGCGCGTAGATCATTACTTCCTTTTCAGGTATCTTTTTGAGAGGCAATATTCTACGCACAAGTAGATCGCCAGGCTCGTCATGTGGGGCTAACCGCGCCATCCTAGGCACATCGCCCTTTATCACGTTCATTAGGATTGACTGTGCATAATCGTCTAAGTTCATTCCCAGTGCTATGTAGTCGGCATCAACTTCTGTGGCCAGAAGGTTGAGAGCCTGCCGCCTCATAGGACCACAATGGGAACATGGGATTGTGCCGCTGTCGAGCCTTGCGACCTCGTCCATCGTTCTTCCATATTTTTCACTGAACGAAAGTATCCGGTGACTGATGCCGAGTTCAGAGCATAGCCTGCTCGCGCCGTCCATTTCTAAATCTCGATACCCGCTTATGCCCTCGTCAACCGTTACGGCGGTCAGCTCCAAGTTCCTTCTGTTCGCCAGCAGCTTGTGCAGAAGGAAAAGCATAACTGAACTATCCTTGCCACCAGAAAACGCCACCGCTATTCTTGTCTTTTCCTTTCTGAAAGAGACCTGTGATCTTATTTCCTGCTTCACTCTCCTTTCTATGCTCTCTTCGAGGTGCTTGCGGCAAAGGTTTTCCCCGCTGTAATATGCGGAATAGATGGCGGTGTTGTCACAGCGACTGCAGATCATTGCCGGTAGAATCTTATTTGATATTTAAGTTAGGACAACGCTCCAAAAATGTGATTATATCGGAAGCTTCTTCCAGTCAATGAGATCCTGGTTGGAAGGGCTCTTTATCTCTATGGCTTCCAGCAGGTCAGTGAAGAGATCATCTTTCACCTCAATATCCTCCATCTTCCTGTTGAACCTTCCATTCAGGATAGATCCAAAGGAATGCCTTGCCATTGCAGCCTGAAGTTTCTGGGCGTTTTTAGAAACATCTTTTATGTAGTTGCTGAAAACATGATCAAGCTCGTCCTTCTTGAGATCTAGAAGGAAATCATCAACTGCCTTGCCAAGCGTTTTCCCATGCTCATCGGAAAGCAGTATCCTTACTTTATATTCCGGGTTAAAGGAAAGATGATCGCCATCCAGCTTGAACCAGTTAGCCGCATCCTCTTGGAAGAAGACATCTGCAAGTGTTCTTGCGACCTTGTCTGGATTTGAAAAATCAATTCCGGATGTAAGGTTGTATATAACCAGGTCACCCCTATCTGATACTTTCCTTGATTGTTTGATCTTATTAGCGATTGCATCGTTTTCCGTCATATATTATGATAGGGAAAACGCATATATGAACCGATTGGGTGGTCTTATTTGACGTATCCATCCACTAGGAGGAGAGAGGAAGTGATATATGAAAAGAGTTTCTAATCCGCGAGCATGTATTCTACTACCTTACCGCCTTTTATTGCGCGATAGAGTTCCTGCCCAGTGTCACTTATCATTTTTATTCTGATTACCCCCTTCGAGGAACTCTTTGCCTGCAATATTAGGATACCATCCACATAGAGCTTGACATTACGGTTTGGAGCATCAACAAAGATATGAATCACACGGTTCTTAATCTCAATCTCTGCCTTGTTTCGGGCCTGAATGGTTGCAGAAGACGGCTCAACCTCCAGCCTGACATTCAATTTCTTTTCCAGCTCGCTTATGGTTGATCCTTTCCTGCCAATCAGCCTCGGTATGTTGTCTTCACTCACCTTTACAAGCGCTCTTTTCCTTCCCAACATGGAAACATCGACGTTTCTGGTCCCGAGGAAGGAAGAAATCTCCTCCTTGATTCTATCTGTGTTGAACTTGGCAGCTTCCTCATCCTCTTCAGCATCTACAGGAACAACAACTACCTGCTCCCCGAAAGAGTAGATTTCGTACCTTGCTTTCTGCTCGTAGAAATCCTTGACTATAATAACGGGCCTCGCAAGGTCTTCCTGGTTCATTCCTGCCGGGACCTTGACCACGTATTCTGTTGTCAGGACAGTATCTATCCTGCCCGCTGATATGTACAGAATAGTATCAATAATCTGTGGTATGAGACCTAGCTCCACCCGCCCGATAAAGCGTTGCAGTGCATCAATGGCTCTCGTAGCGTGGACAACGCCCATCATCCCGACACCTGCCAGGCGGAGATCAGCATAGACGAGAAAGTCTGATGTTACGCGCATCTCATCGAAAACGGTGTAGTCTGCCCTGACCAGTAAAAGTATATCTCCCGTTTTCTCCATCGATCCCTCAAGGCTGGAATACTGTGTTATCTCCCTTATTAGTTCCAGATCTCTGGGCTTCTCCATCGTCTTCACTATTTTCCCTCTGCCCGATATGAATTCTGCCAGTGCCTGCACGAAGGTACTCTTTCCCGCTCCGGGTGATCCGGCAATCAGTATTCCATGGACGCCACTCTCGATCCTCTGAAGCAGCCTGTCCTCTATCTTGTAGTCTTCTATCGACAGCTTCACAATCGGCCTGACCGCTGTAATCTCGAGATCGTCGGAGAACGGAGGCCTTGTTATCACAATACGCATGTTCCTGATCTGGATCACGGTTGCACCATGCATGTCAAGTTCAACGAAAGACTCATCCTCAAACTGTCCTCTTGTTACAAGGTTGCTTGCTATATTCTCCAACTCGTCGCGAGTTACTGAATTTTCAAGTTTTTCCAGTTTAACTGATCCCGGTGGACCAACTTTGACAACTGCACCCATGTCCGGCTTGAGGTGAACGGACGATGTGAGAGGAGTAAAAAACTCCTCTATGTTCCGGATCTTTGTTTCTGGCGGTTCGATATACTTAACGCTGATTCCCTTAATCTCGGCAATCTCCTTCTGGACAACGTCACCTGTTACTAGGGTTGCATTGTTCTCAGCAGCGCACTGTCTTATCATCTCATCTATCTCTCCGCTTTTAGCGCGCTCGATCTGCCATTCATTTGGTCTCTTCCCGTAGAAATCCAAAAATATCTTTTCCTGGTCATGCAGGTCACGGAGTGCTTTCAGTTGGTGAATTGCCGCAAAACCGATCGATCTGCCTTCATTTGCCTGATGCTCTATCTCGGCCACTAGAGCTTCCGCAAGGATAACATGAGAACCATGGTGTTTTGCAAGAAAAGCAGAGAATCTGCCATCGATGATGACGGATGTATCTGGAACATAATCCATGCCTAATAAGAAATTACGCTTAGATAATTGTTTGCTACATTTAATGCACCTGCATCGAAACTGGCAGATCCATTTCGGCTCATTCAAAAATACATAATGAATTCTTTTTACCTGTTTGCAATCAAGAATGCAAGATGACACAGGACATGCCGATTGACGATATACAGGAGATCGGATCCAAGCTGGCAGATGCTCTTCTTGCAGTGACTGCATACATCCCCGAAAGATCTGCAATTGCTTTCTCAGGAGGGCTGGACAGTTCCATTCTACTTTTCCTATCACCAAAGAGCATACACCCTTATGTTGTCGGTCTACCTGGATCCATGGACGTACGGTCGGCCAGGGAATCTGCTTCTTTGCTGAAGAAGGATATTACAATTATAGAGGCCAATGAGGATCAGATCCTGAAAGCCGCGGTTAGCGTAAAGAAAATAGATCCTGACATAGTGATAACCGATCTTGGGTTTGAGACAGTCCTGTATCTGACGCTTTCAGGGATAAGTGAAGATCTGCTTGTAACAGGACAAGGGGCAGATGAAATATTCTACGGATATCACCGGTTTCTGACCGGAGATGCCGTGACGAACCTTGTAAGCATAGAAAAGCTCCTTAAAATAACTCTTCCAAGAGAAAAAATGATAGCCGATTCACTCGGCAAGAAAATCCTGACTCCATACCTCGACCCTGAGATCATGAAATACTCTTCCTTCGATCCTTCCACGCAGATCAAAGATGGAAAAAACAAGCTATTACTCCGAGCAGCAGGAGCTAAACTTGGAATCCCGGACGCTGTATGCAAGAAGGCAAAGAAGGCTGCCCAGTATGGATCCGGTGTGGACAAAGTATTGAGGAAGAACCGGGAACTCTTATTCTGAAGATACTACATAAAATGACGCTATCCCCACTGGTCTGGGCGTCGCAGGGTTAAATATTATTTATGAATATCGTTAGAAATTAAGCTGGAGATTTAGATGGCAAAGATAGGTATAATCGGTGGAAGCGGTCTTTATTCGCTTCTTGAAAACCATAAGCCCGTTGAAGTAAATACGCAATATGGAAAACCGTCATCCGCGCTCGAGATTGGTGAGATAGATGGAATCGAAGTGGTGTTCCTGCCGAGGCATGGAAAAAAGCACTCCATACCCCCGCATAAGGTCAATTACCGCGCAAATATCCGGGCTCTTTATGATCAGGGAGTCGAGCGGATAATATCTGCAAACGCAGTTGGATCCTTAAAGCAGGAATATCCTCCTGGAATGATGTTCATACCAGATCAGTTCATAGACTTCACGAAGAGAAGGGAGCTTACATATTATGACGGACCGGAGGTTTATCATATCTCATCCGCTGATCCTTTCTGCCCAGAGATGAACGATGTTCTTGCGGCGCAGTCGAAATCGCTTGGGTATCAGACGCATCAGGGAGGTACATATGCATGCATAGAAGGTCCGAGATTCTCTACAAGGGCGGAATCCAAGATGTTCAGGCAATTTGCAGACATAATAGGCATGACCCTTGTACCGGAGATCAATCTTGCAAACGAGCTTGCCATGTGCTACACATCGCTAGCAACCATAACTGATTATGACGTGTGGGCAGAGGAGCCTGTAGACACAAAAGAGGTCCTGAAGATACTTAAGGAGAACGAAGACAAATCTCTTAATATCATAAAGCAATCTCTAAAACATATTTCTGGGACAAGAAAGTGTGATTGCAAGAGAAGACTAGACGATGCCAAGATATAGTGGGTTTTACAAATGAAGATAAAATTTTTAGGAGGAGCAGAAGAAGTAGGCAGATTAGCGATAAAGATGGATTTTGGAGGATCATCGGTGATGGTGGATTACGGTCTCATCCCTGAAAAGCCCCCGGAGTACCCTCTTCCACCCGAGAAGGTGGATGGTGTATTCCTGACACATTCCCATCTGGACCATGCTGGATCTTTGCCAGTTTACTTCAACAAGTACGATTCAAGTTTTTATGCGACTTTAATGACGGCGAACAGCATAAGGCCAATGCTTGAGGACACAATCAAGATCGCAAACCTGGAGGGCTATACAAAGATGTTCAATCATGACGATGTATCTCAGCTTTATTCCAGCTTCGTCCCCGTGAATTACGGCGACGCAGACTCTATCAAGGATCTTGACTTTCAGGCCTTCAACGCAGGCCACATTCCGGGATCAACAATGTGGAAGTTCACGAACGGTTCCGAATATCTCGTAACAGGAGATCTTTACACCAGGGATACCAATCTGCTTTCTGGCGCACAACCCGTAAAGGCAGAGAACCTGATAGTAGAGAGCACATACGCCGGAAAGAATCATGAGGATAGACAGAAAGTCATAGACAGGCTTAGATCAAGAATCAGGGAAGTGGTCAGTACTGGGGGAAAAGTAATCCTTCCAACTTTTGCGGTTGGCAGGACACAGGAACTGATAATGATTCTAGCGGATATGGGTTATAATATATATGTGGACGGAATGGGAAACACCATTACCAGCATATACCTGCATACACCGGGATTTTTCCGATCGGGAAGCGAATTCAAGAAGGCGGTAAAGAAGACTGTTCCGATAAGGAATCAGAGGGAAAGACTTCAGGCGAAGAACGCTGACATTATTATCACAACATCGGGAATGCTTGACGGTGGACCGGTCCTGAGCCACATAAAAGGGCTTTTGGAGGACGACAAGTCGGCCATTTTCATAACCGGGTACCAGGTGGATGGAACAAACGGCAGGAGCCTGCTTGAGAATGGGACCCTCAACATTGACGGATCTTCAGTAAGGCCGAAGATGAAGGTTGAGTTCTTTGATCTTTCAGCTCATGCCGGCCATAATGATCTGATCAAATTCATAGATGCAGTGAATCCAAAAAGAGTGATCCTTTGTCATGGGGAAATGAGGGAGAAGCTCCTTGAGGATCTGGCTAATTACGAGGTCATTCTACCATACAACGGCAATGTTCTTGAATTCAGCTGATCTTTTTTCCACCGTTCAGGAGCTCGATGCCTGAAGCCCTGATTTCCTTCAGATATAGAAGAACGACCGGTATTGTAACGCATGGAATTATGCCGATAACTATCCATGCTACCAAGAAGCCTGCTGCCAGTATGTATGTGAACGAGAAAACTACGGCGAAACCTAGTAGGATCTGGATCGAATTGAAGAGACCCGAATTCAGTGCAACATATCTCCTGTCATTCTCTATGAATACGACAGTGGAGTATTCCAGCGAAGATATCGAAACAGTAAGCATACCCACGATCAGGGCCGATGCCCACATACCCGGCAATCCGAGAAAAGGTATCCATATAACCGACATTGCTAATATGACAACCATCCATACTGCCGATCGAATGAAATTTTCAGGCTTCATCCTCCCCGAAAAGAAGGACCCAAGGACTCCGAAGAAAAGTACGCTGCTGCCAAGTGCTCCTGCATAGTATGTTGGTAGCCCTGTGAATGAAGCATACGTCTTCATATATTCGGAAAACACGTAAGTAGTGGACCAGAAGCCTGAAAAGGCTATGGCGAGGGTCCATATTTTCAAATTTACAATACGTTTCCTCAGAACGCCCGGTTCAAAGTTCCCAATATGGTCACTCTTGGGTATGAACACAAGAAGTGATGCTGCGGATATCGCAGTAAGGATTGCCTGTATGATCTCATTCCATTTGAGCCCAAGAACAACTGTAATGGGAGTGAACCCAAATATGCCGATTCCTCCACCGATGTCGAACGCGGCGTTGTAATAACCCATCATCAAGCCGAGCTTCTCCGGGTAAATGTCGTTCAGGACTGCCACTGCAGAGGAGAAGTAGAATGCAGCCCCCGTGCCGCTGAGAAACCTCAGGACAAGCAGAGTTACGAATGAATTTGTGAATATCGAGGCAAATCCTGTTACTGACATCAGGGAGAGCCCGATTATGCAATTTGTCCTTGCACCTATCCTCGCAGCCAGTATTCCTGCAGGTACCTGGAACAGGCCGGCTCCCAGGAGAAAGAAAGCGAAAATTAGTCCTGCCATGTTAACAGACACATCATATTCCGACGAGATCTGGATGAGTGCAGGTGACAGGTTATACCAGTTCATAGAGTATACAAGCCTGGAGATCATAAGGACAGATACAGGCAAGCTCTTCCCTGGCACGATTCGTGAAGATAATCAAATGAATAAGCATTTTGAATCCGCCTCTTTAGA
>JBMFWM010000048.1:0-11783 GCA_049965275.1 Thermoplasmata archaeon
ATATTTGAATTTTATAACCCTTTTTCAAAAATGAAAAAAGTGAAAAAATGAATTTTTTAGAGGAAAGATTTATAAGGCCCATAATCTATTTTCATTGTTTATGCCTGTAAAATTTGATTCTGAGAGCAGGGAGATTGATGAGGTGCTGGAGGAATGAGTAAAACTAAGCTGGCAGTGAAGAAGGGAGTTTGAAGCTCAATGACAAAGATATGCAGATGTGTCCATTGTGGTCACTGTATACTTGAACGGGGTGGGGATTGGACTCACATTGTAGGAGGAAGTAAAGGAATTTATGAGAGAATCTGCCCAAAATGTGGCTGTCCTGATCCGGAACCAAATCTCAAGGATGATGATTGTTTAAGCTTGGAGGCCTATGTAACATTTGGATTGAAGGATGAGTGCACGAAATGAAAATTAAGATTGAATTGGAATACCTTAGAGAAGGAATGATGATTAATGGAAAGTTAAAGGAGATTGAAGAGATATTGGAGGGATAATCAAAGGGAAAGACTGAATTGGAAATGGAATATAGTAGGTTGCCTGCTATCGCAAGATATGCGATCTATGAGACTAATCCGTCCGAGAACGGAAAGATAAACAAGGATTCCTTAGCATTAACCAGTGAAGTTATGTCTATAATATTAATCATTTAAAAACGATTAACAAGAAACGATGTAAATTATTCAATTATTCATATTGATAATAAAATTTAAATACAAATTTTATGATCAAGCTCCTGAGATCAATGCCGGTTTATTTTAAAATAAGTGAAATTAATTTTTTTACAATTAAGTTCTCTATCTTCCAACAATCCTATTTTTACCCATCATTTAGCGGGGCGATGTCATGAGGAAAAAGATCTTGGAAGAACTGATAAGAGAGATTTATGGTCCAAGGGCTGGTGCTGAGGAGGAAATTTCAGGTAACCCATACAGAGAATATCTGACAGGAGTTATCGTCCCCAAAACTTTCTTCGATGAAGAAAATGATCCAGATTCTGAAATTTCAACTGACAAAGGAGAAAATGCAACGGCTGATGATGATAATTATGATGACGACGTCTCATTTTTCCCTCCCAGCAATTTGGACCCAAGATTCAAGGCAAAATCATTCGGGATATCATTCATTGTGAAAGCTGACATACCCGCATTCAGAATATGTGTTACATGGGGGAGATATTCATTCCAAACCAGAGATGGAACAGGGTTCTGGAAGAGGAGACCCAATAAGAAAATTATGAAAATTTTTTTGGAGAGAGACAGGTCTGTCATAAATGAGCAAATCGATGAAGGCATAAGACTTCAGATAATCAGAATCCCTTCAGGTAATTTCAATCAAATTTACGTGACTCTCATAAATGAAATTTCTTCAAATAGTGAGCCCATAGATGAAATAGCAAAATATACTCTATTTCAGCCGTCTATAAGGATAAAAATGGATGAAGGAAATGAGATAATTCAGGCATCAACAGATTCATTCTCCAGCACCTTGGAGTTTGTTCTCAGAAAGAGAGGCCCCTTGGCTATGGGGCACATGTGTTCTGCAATCTGGAAAGAAATAGATTACGTACAGCATCTTGATAAAGAGGTTCTCTGGGCAGATGGAACATATTTCGGTGATTGTGAAGAATTTTTTGAATCCGACGTTAGAAGCGAATTTGTACCACTGTATGCAGATTCATCTCCTATATTTGACTTGGAAAAAAAGTTAGATCACCAACCTGAATTGGCCGCATATAAACTTTCAGAATCGTGGCATCCTGAAGAAATCGAGAAGAATCTGAAACCTCTCGTGGACGCCTATAGAAAGTGGGTAGAAGGCAATGAGAGAGATATGGCAGATTCTAATGGTGACGAAAGAAAATTACTTGAAGAAATTTTAAGGAATCAGAAAATTTTAGAAAAGCGGTTAATGGATGGAATAGAACTCCTGAAGAAAGATGAGGATGCGCGGCTAGCGTTCTGTTTCGCTAACAGAACGATCTGGTTGCAAAACAGTTGGAAAGAAGTGCCAAGTGATTTCAGATGGAGGCCATTTCAGCTCGCCTTCATAATTATGACGCTAAATTCGCTGACAAACAGGGAGGATGAATACAGAGATTATCTTGATCTTCTCTGGATACCCACAGGTGGTGGGAAGACGGAGACATATCTGGCCCTGATGATTTTCATAATAATCCTGAGAAGGAGAAAGGACAAAATCGGGGGGTCAGGAACCGCCGCGATATCAAGATACACACTCAGACTGCTCACAATCCAGCAATTCAGGAGGACTCTTAACGCAATAACGGCAGCGGAATATCTGAGGGTAAAGAAGTTCCGTGGTGGACGCGGATGGAAACCTGAAGAATGTGATTTGAAGGAAGATCTACCATATGGTTCAATAAGATTTTCTGTCGGTATGTGGGTTGGGGGCTCAGTGTCACCGAACCATCTGAGGACAGATCTTGGTGCAATAGATGCCCTCACGGGCAAGAAGGCAGAGGGAGAACCCGCCCAAGTGGTCAGATGCCCGGCCTGTCACACCTACGTTTCAGTTCCAAAATCAGGTATGCCGGCACACGAGAAACTCTATTTAACAATAGAATCCCAGGAGAAGGCCACAGACCTTGAGAGGAGAATCTCCGGTCATAATTACGAAGTCGACACTCTCAAAGTAGAGAAAGTGATTGACCATGGCACCATTAAGACTGTCGTCATTAGGGTCGGTGATAGAAAAGTCACAGAAGAGGAGATAAAAAATTACTGGTCAGGTATTGATATTCAAGGAAGTCTGCTGCCACTTAGTGTTATCAGACCTGGTTATTTTGGTTGCAGAGAGGAACCCGGCAGGAGAAAAGAAAATAAGTACAGAGATTTTGAAATTTACTGCCCAAATCCGGATTGCAAACTGAATAGAGATGTGGAGTATCTAGAGGGGGTTCCAAGAGACATAGATGGAAGTATTGAGGATATGCTCAGTGATGGATTATACATCAGAACTAACGAATTCTCATTCGGAAAAAGCAGAATTCCTATACCGGCCTATACAGTTGATGAGCAGATATACAGCCGATGCCCAAGTGTTATTGTTAGCACTGCAGATAAGTTTGCCAGACTGGCTTTTGAGCCAAGAGCTTCTTCCATATTTGGTAACGTTGAGAAGTACAATGCATTTTATGGCTATTATCGTGATGGCCTGTTACCCCAAAACACAACCAAAGAGGGGAAATCGAATGATAATACTGTCAGTGTTAAAGGCTTTCTTCCTCCCGACCTTATAATACAGGATGAACTCCATCTGCTTGAGGGTCCATTAGGGAGCATGTTTGGCCTCTATGAAGTTGCTGTGGAAGCCTTATTGAAGGAAAAGGACATGAGACCAAAGTACATAGCTTCGACTGCAACCATAAAGGAAGCTGAAAAGCAGGTGAATGATATTTTTGCAAGGAAGCTGTATCAGTTTCCCCCCAACGGATTCTCGTACGAAGATAATTTCTTTGTGCATTTTCCAGAAAAGGAGGAGGCGTGGAATGAGGAGAGAGCTGGCAGAGTATATGCAGGTGTTTACTCCCCCGGAATGGGTCCACTGACTCCTCAGATAAGGATATGGGCGAGAACTCTCAAAACATGCTATGATCTCAGAAATTTGAAAGAAGCTAAATATTACTGGACCATCGTCGGATATTACAATGCCATCAGGGAACTGGGGGGTGGAAGGAGCATCTACAGGGAGGATATCATGGAAAGGCTCAAACAGATATCAGACGGGGATAACAGAGTTCTAGATCCGGACAATGTACTGGAATTATCATCAAGGCTAGATTCCACTGATCTCCCGATAATTCTCGATCAACTAGAGGCTGAAGGAAGTACCGGAATAGAGAGAAATCACGATGCAGTTTTCACAACATCCATGTTTGGCACAGGTGTGGACATATCTCATCTATCAATGATGATCGTAAATGGCCAGCCAAAAACCACAGCACAGTACATTCAGGCCACAGGGAGGATAGGAAGATCCCACGGTGGACTCGTTATAACGTTCTTCAAATCAGGAAGACCACGCGATCTCAGTCATTATGAGATCTTTGCTGGATATCACCACAGAATATATCTGGAAGTAGAGCAATCTTCTGCATCTCCCTACTCTGACGGGTGCCTAGAGAGAGGAGCTGGACCTGTGCTCGTTTCATTTCTGAGAAATAAGTCAATGCAGAATGCCGAGTGGCTAGGTGAAAACGGTAATGTAATAGGTGACGGAAAAGCTCATTGTGATGTGACAGAATTTTTGGAATTTCTGAAAACCAGAACGAATCCTAATATGGGTAAAGATGTTATTAATTACTTTGAATCACAGTCAGATATGTGGAAAAACATCGCGGGGATTATTATGAGAGATAAAGAAAAACTCCTTTTCTATGAATATAATCCATACAGCAGTAATCTTAAGAATGTGGTACTTGGGGACCCCTATCACGAGAAATCAAATGTGAAAGTGGTGTTCAAGAATTCACCACAGTCCCTTAGGGAAATTGAAGAAACAACTGCATTCAGGATGTGATGAAGATTGAATGAAGATATTCAGAATATAAGGAGGTCACAGTTCGTGACCACCTATGGCCCGGGTTCAATATTGGAGGGTAGGAACGGTCCAAGATTAATTCCCTCCCTAGAGATCGGTCTCAATCTTAAACAGAAATGGAATTATGATACACTAAAAAACTACGTTATCAATGAAAGCAGGCTGAGAGCAGTGATAGGAAGTAAGAATAAAGAAAATGGAAATGTAATATTTTCTTTGCCAACAAATGCCTCTCTCCATTTGCCAGCAAATGAGCCCATCTACAAGACACTGAAGTTTCCGAGGTGGAAAATCTGTTATGGGATAGGCGGTAAACATAACGTTCCAATCCTTTATGAGGGAGATGTATGCCCAGTCTGCAAAACGGATAGACAATCGACATCGGTGAGATTCATAATGGCCTGCATCAACGGACATCTTGATGATGTTAACTGGCACTTAGCAGTTCATAAGGGAAAGGATAATAGGTGCAAGCCGGATTATTATAATTGGAAGGCCGGAGGAAGTTCACTTTCAGATATAAAGATTGAGTGCCCCAGATGCATGTCCTCCACAACCATGGATAAAGTTTACAGACAGGATTTCAAATGTACCGGAAGATTTCCCGAAAGTGAGGACGAAAATTTTGGTAAAAGAGAAACGGGTAAAAGAAGACAGGAAGAGTGTAATGTTAAAATGAAGGTCATTCAACGCCAATCCTCTTCCCTTCGCATACCCATATCATTCACGCTTTTGACAATTCCTGATTACGATGATAAATTTTCCAAGTTAATTCAAAGGGATGATATTTCGATTGCAATAAAAATTACGTTAAAAGAGATAAGTTCTGATGAAACAATAAAAGAGGAGGAGCTGGTAAATAAGATCAAAGAATATCTAAACCTAATAAATAATATATCCAATTCTGATATCAATGTTATAGTCGATTACGTGGAGAAAAATGGATTCGAAAAATTCAAAAGTCACTTCCAAAGAATAAATTCCAGTGATAGAACATTTACAGATTTCATAAATGAAGAATTCGAATCACTTACAAGGGCAGGAGGAAATCCATTGCAGTACAGAAGCGATAATTTCATAATGGGGCCACCTGTCAAGGCGAAACTTAAAACGAAGGATCGGGAAACTGAGCTAATGATAAACCCAGTAGAACGATTGAGAACCATAACCGTTCAGTACGGATACATAAGAATTCCATATCAACCGTCAGGAGAAGAAACAGAGAAAACAGTAATTTCTGGATCACTCCTGGAAAATAAAATGTGGTTTCCGGGTTTTGAGGGAAGAGGAGAGGGCATATTCATCAAGTTAATAAAGGGAAAAACCCCAGACCTTTCCCAAATGAAGGCGTTATCGGAATGGAATAATTACCCAGCTCCACCTGACGGATTAAGTGATGATTGGAATAATATAAGGGATAAACCTCTTTTCGTATGGTTGCATACACTCTCTCACGCAATCATGCTTGCTATATCGCTCTATGCCGGATACTCTTCGGCATCACTTAGAGAAAGAATTTACGTGAATGAAAATGGAGATGATGGAGGGATTCTAATATACACCTCATCAATGGGCGATGATGGCAGCATGGGAGGTCTTGCAGGCTCAGTCCAATCATTCCAGAGAATTCTAGATGAGGCCTCCCGTAGAATTCAGGTATGCTCAAATGATCCGCTATGCTCCGATGTCAGGAAAGTAAGGGAGAGTGTCAATGGCGCAGCATGTTACAGCTGCCTCATGGTATCAGAAACATCCTGTGAGCACATGAACAAATGGCTGGACCGTCACATGATCAATGGAGACTGATACGGTGAATGCAACAATAGTCACTTCCGGGGAGAAATGGGTGGGATTCGGGTACAGATCAATTTATTCGGTCACAGATGAGCTCATTGGGGAAGCAGAAAAGAGCATATTGATGACAGCATACTTGCTGTCTGATTCGAGAATAGTTGAGAGACTGAGGAGTGCATTAGAGAGAGATGTATATGTAGAGATATTCCTTAATCACCAGCAAAATAATGAAGTTTCTCAGGCAATGGAATACATTCTCCAATTTGTTAATATGTACCAGAACATTAATCTCACAGTTCTGAGTAGAGAAATGCTTCACGCAAAAGTTATGGTTATCGATTACTCAAGGGTCCTCATCAGCTCAGCCAACCTGACATTCAGTGGAATGACCCTGAATTATGAGATGGGCATACTTATAGATGATCAGTCAATGGCCAGTGATGTTATAAAATTACTAAGAAGGCTCAGAGTATGAGAATATATTATCACAGCTGTCCGACTTGTCCGAAGTGTCATGAACCACATATCAGCGGATCTTCTCTTGACTTTAATGAAGGTTCCCTGAGATGCAGTTCTTGCAATACATATTTCAGTCCTGCCGTAGATCTTATTGGTTCAGGTGAATTCAATAAAACCATTGATCGTGCTGCTGATTATCTTGGTCGGTCTCAGATTGAAAAATTTAATAAATTCCGCCTTCCCTGGCGAATAAAGCTCAATCCGATCGAAGAAGCATACACTCAATGGATAAAGATGAATCATTCAGGAAAATTTCTTATCACCTGGCCCTGGAAGGATGTAAGGTTCACACCAATGCTGGTGACAGAATATCTTCTGACTTTCCCGGAGAAAAGGGTTGTGGTAATAGGAAATATGGCAAGTTCAGATGAGGAGCTCCTTTGCTCAACAGCCTATGAAGTCTTCAGAAGGCTGATATATATAGAATCCGATGAGCGTTCAGAGATGGATACCGAAATTCTGAATGAAATGAAACGTTTCAACAAAAAATACTTCATAAAGAAAAGGGAATTCACTCACTATCTTGTCAGGGAAGTCGGTTCACGTGAACAGCCCCGTGATGAGGTTTGTGACGGTACACTCTCGACCTGCAAGAAAAAAATATTGTCTGAAATTGATGAGGATTTTGGAACTTCGAGTCTCAGATATTTGAAGGAAAGGAAACACAACGGTGGGAAGTACGATTCAAAATTAATCAACGCCGATGGTTTCATAGACCTCACTTTAGAAAGACGGGTTCAGTGGACTGCGGATAGGATTGAATATGACAAGAGATGGTTGTGGGAGATTCTTACAAACATAGAAAAAGTAAAGGTTCCCTCCAGCCAGATACCATCTGCCTTGATATTGGGTCATAATCCAAAGGATATAGAAGGCAGGAGACTTTATTTCATGTCAGAGAATATAGATCCAGAGGGAATTGTGGATCTTCTGAACAAAATAAAACCTGATCTGGTAGTGTTTGAGAACTTTGACCGCCTTGTGAGGGGGTTTGAGTATAGAATACCGGGATACGGAAATAAGATCAGACCTCTTTTAGATTACATCGAGAATTTTAATATGGGGCCCTTACTTATGTTCTCAGTTGATCGACAGATTAGACACCTATACTGCATAAATCATTATGAGAATACAGAGGATTACTGTCCTATAAAGAGCTTGAAGGCATTCACTCACACTTGGGATTCTGATGCTGTAATTGAACAGCTTATAGAACAAGTACAGGCTGGTAATCACTTCTTCGGATCTCCTGTCTCCACTAAAATAGAGATACGTAAAAGAGTAAAACAGATTCCAGAGCTTGAGTACATAAAGGTTGAATCACTTGATGAGCTATGCTGGTCACTTAGCAGATTATTTAAAATTCAAAATCTGGTTTCGGACGATGAGATAGGATTTTATATCTGCGGGCTTCAAAGATCACCTCTCATGCCACATGGCCCATTCAAACACTGTCAAATATTTTCTGCAAAGGAGAAGAACTTGAAAGAATTTATTGACTACAATCAGATCACCAACAGAATCAAAAACAGGTTCGGAAATGAAACGTATCAACAGTTCATAAAGGTATTTGAAGCCACCTATGAAAAAAATTCAGACATATTCAATCCGATATTAGATAAGATAGAGGATCTAATCAATTCGCTTATCAGCGAAAGTGGGAACACTATAACCGTAATAGTAAGTCAAAGGGATGTGGTAGGAACAACTGAACTTCTTAAGAACTCAGGATACGGCAATCTTATTCCGTCCACATTAACTGTTAGTTCCTGGAGCAACTTCACTCCTCCCGGAGCAGGTTCAGATGTTGATAGGAGTCATTATATAATATCGACCGTTCCTCCCAACCTCAAATTCTCAGTTGAAGAATCGTGCGTAAGGAAAATAATTTTCCTGGGTTCATCCAGTAATATTGACACAATCAAAACCATCATGCATTACAGGCTTGATGAGCAGGCAATCCGTCCCATCTATAAACTCGATAAATTTGACCCAGCTCCGGAGCTTCTTCAGAACCTTATTGATGGGGCACAAGTACCTGAAAATAAGAAAATAGAAGAGCTCACAAGCAGCATAATTTTGGAATATACCGATGCATATTCATCAGAGATATATGGGGAGAGAGATAATCAGTCGCATCAGCTAGTAAGGAAAGGTGAAAGAGGATTGTTGCTGAATTCTATAGACGGAAAATCTACAATAATTCAAGAAGGTGTGATGCTTTATTTTAAGGATAACAATAATTTGAATGAAATTGATGTGGGAGACATATTCTCAGGAGAGATTAATATTGAGGAAATTAGTGGAAAAGAGTTCTTGATGGATAGAAAAAGCCTCTATCACTCATTCAGAGACGACTTCATAAGAATGATGATGAGTTACGGAGAGAAATTCACATTCAGAAGAAATATCTATGAATGGGATGGATTCATAAACATTTACCAAGATTCTATCCTGTGGATAGAGCTGATTGAAAGGGCAATTCATAAATACCAGACGATTTACAATAAATCGCAGGAAGAAGCAGAAGAATATATTTCTAAATACATTGTTTCTCTTGGCATCACTGCCAGAGATCCTTTGTATGTGAGAAGGTGGTGGACCAGACCAAGGATCGTCCCGACAGAAAGAGGTAACTGGAAAGTATACGGCACTGAGCATCCAAGGAGCTCAGAAGATCTGAGAAAGATCTTCAACGGATTTAACAATTTATTCCCACAGTTTCTCAATGAACCAAATGTTTTATCCGGCAGAATATATGCAGCATCAATAATAATACAGAATTTCAGGCGTTCAATTCTTAAGGGAGCAATTAAAGAGATTGATCCATCATTACGCGGTATATATGTGAAGGTCAAGGAAAACTTAAACTTAATCCTCAGGGAGCTGAAAACCTTCAAAATAGAGTCCGCATATAAGATTCAACTTTTGGAGGATGTTGAACCCTATGTGATGCTGGAAAATTTTGATAAATATGTGAAACTGTAATTCCATGATTCATTTACATTGTATTTTCAGGATCCCTATGGTGAAGCGATCTAATCGTGGATAATGATCCAGTGTTGATGTACCTGTAAAATAATGCAGCCGACTGATTGACTCCATCTATCATAGCTTATTTCGAAATGAGCAGTCATAACTTATCGGACAGACGCTGCATTTGGGTTCTCTGGGTCTGCAGATCATTGCAGATAGGTCTATTATTGCATAGTAAGAAGATCTGACTTCAACAGGATTCACAAGCTTAAGTACGAATTCACGAAACATCCTGTTCTTTCTAGATCCATCATTCACAGGAAGCCCAAAGAATCTGGCCGCAACCCTGACAGTATTTACATCCAGCAATGGTAAATACTCTCCTCTTGAGAAAATTGGTACTGCTGAAGCTATATACTCGCCTATTCCCGGAAGTTTAATAAGTTCATTTTTTTCAGCTGGAACTTCCCCTACAAATCTATCTGCTATTATCCTTGCAGTCTGATGAAATTTCAGAGCTCTCCATCTCAAACCCAATGGCCTCATAATATCGATTACATCTTTCAGTTCTGCCTTACTTAGTGTTTCAATGTCTGGGAATTCATTCAGGAACCTTTCGTAAACAGGTAGAATGTTTTCCGCCCTCGTTCTGTGCAGAAGAATCTCAGAAACCAGAATTCTGTAAGGCTCTCGTGTCCTCCTCCAAGGAAAATCCCTTCCATTTATCTGCCACCAAGAAAGAATATCACGAACATATGATACCATTGCACTTACCTCATATCCAGTGATAGACTACTCTGGCAAGTATATCGGAAAAAACTGGACTTACAGAATCAACAAGCATCTGGTATCTGTGGCCGATTCCCACTCCCGCTGGAAACGAGAACCCGTGATTGAATCCCATTATCCTTGAGACCTCAAGAACAGAAACAGGTCTGTACCTGCCAAGTTCAAGATCGGAGTCAGGATGCAGTATGTAGGTTTTCATCACATTGCCGAAGGATGGTGCAGGTTCGTCCCACCTCAGTATAGCCCACCCATATTTGCCAGATTCATACTTGTCCCTATACCTAAGAACCGTCCTGAGGTGAGGCCACACGTGATCTGGCGTAGAGTTCATTTCCTTATCCCTTAGATCATAGATGACATCCCTCACAATGGTACTGTGCCTCCTCCTACTTTTTATATCCATCATGAAATTATCTGCACTTCCATCCCTCAAACCAGCTACCACCAACCTTCTCCTGGATGTCGCAGCCCCATAATCGGAGTACCTGAACAGATCCCATGCAACCGAATAACCAGCCGATCTAACACGGTCAAGCTGTCTGTGAAATTCGGGATCTGTTCTGAGCAGGGGAACATTCTCCATTATGAATATACGTGGCTCCATGGATAGAACATGGTCATAGAATCTCCCTATAAGTCCGAAATCTCTGTGTTCAGTACCCCTTCTTGATTGGTTCACAGATGACCACGGCTTGCAGGGAGGCCCTCCAACAACAACATCGAATTTCCCCCTGATGTTCTGTCTGCTTAGATCAGCCCTTATGAATGAGGAGTTTGTCACCTTCATGTAGGTATCACCGATGATATCCGACATATCAACGCCGGTGACCTCGAATCCCTCTCCCGCAAAACCAGATGAGAGGCCCCCCATACCTGAGAAGAGATCAAGCACGCTCCCCCTTTCCATCATTACTTCAATACATTCCCAGGAAAAAATGTTTCTATATAAATGCAGCAGAAAACAGTGTGAGAATTGTTAGGGACTATGAAATCAATTCCAATTCCTCCATCAGGATCTTTACCACCTTTCCTGCTACCATGGATACGTAGTTCATCTCCTCTTAAATGTAATTGATGATATTCTCCATTGTATGACTAATTATCCGCTATTTCTCATTATCGCTGATGTATAACCTTCGTGT
>JBMFWM010000049.1:0-11719 GCA_049965275.1 Thermoplasmata archaeon
TTCAGGCCAAAATGAAATTCAGAAAATATGCCTTTTGAAAAGTGCGGAATGTAAGTTTTAAACGGAAGGGATATAATTGTTCAGTCAAAGACTGGAACAGGTAAGACGGGAGCATTCCTGATACCTATTATTCAGAAGCTGAGGGCATCGGATGCCTTATCGGCAATGATTATAGTTCCTACAAGAGAACTGGCAATACAGGTTCATGGCGTGATGAAGAAATTAGCACACGGATCAGGGCTCAAAGCAGTACTTGTTTATGGAGGAGCATCCATAAACGTACAGATCGATAAGTTACGCGATGGCGCGAACATGGTAATCGGAACCCCTGGCAGGATAATAGACCTAATGGAAAGAGGAGAAATTGATGTTTCCAGGATAAAATTCCTTGTGCTCGACGAAGCAGACATGATGCTCGACCTGGGATTTATCGACGATATTGAGTTAATTATAAAAAGCATGCCCCGGGAAAAGCAGATGATGCTCTTTTCCGCTACGATGCCGTCAAAGATTTACGGACTTTCACAGAGATACATGAAGAAGGCGGATATGCTTAATATCAGCAGCGATCAGGAACTCACCGTAGATACGATATCCCACAGCTACGGTGTTTCGGACCGGGCTCACAAGATAAGAACGCTCGTTTCATACATCGACGAATACAAACCGAGGAAAGCAATCATATTTTCAGACACGAAACATAATGCTGACTTCCTTCATAGAACGCTGGCAAGACTCGGCTACCAGGTTGCTGTCATTCACGGCGACATGAGACAGGCACAGCGTGAGAAATCGCTTATGGATTTCAGGCACAACGTGCAGTTCCTCGTAGCTACAAATGTTGCATCGAGGGGCCTCGATATAACGGGCATCTCGCACATAATCAACTACGATACTCCATTGGATCCTTATGTTTACGTCCATAGGGTTGGCAGGTCTGCTAGAATGGGTGCAGATGGCGTAGCATTCTCTATTGTGGTTCCGGAGGAGGAATACATAATCAGGGAAATCGAGAATTCGGTATCTGTCAGGATGAAACCAGTTTATCTGGATGAGAGTAAATTCGACGACTCAGTTCTTGGATTGAGAGGAAATAATCATACAGAAAGATCTGAAAGATCAGATAGATCAGAACGGCGCGGACCAGGTGGTGGCGGATTTAGGGGAAATTATGGCCGGAGACCGCCACAGCAGAGAGGCGGCGGTAACTATTCCCACGGCGGCAACCGGGGAAGACGTGACTACCACCCTAACCACTGAAATTGTCAGAAATTAGCTCTCTTGGAATTTATTTTTCACTCTGAATATGCCTGATAACTTATCAGGCATTTGCGGCTGGATGCGAATGCTAAATTGTTATAATTGGTCGAAGTTCCTGAATCTATTGGCCTAATCAATTACCGTTTGAACTCCGCACCGGTGAGGGAGCACTCTTATTATTTCACCGCAGTTACATACTTGCCAGTATACTGGCGGGATTGAGAAAATGACAGGTGAAATAAAAAAGGGTGATCCGACTGCCCTGGGGGTCTTTGCCTATGGGTTCAGCCTGTTTGTATTGTCTTTGTACGCTGCAGGAACGTTTCCGTGGAGCGAAAGTATAATGATGATAGCAGTATCAATAGGATTTGGTGGAATATTCCTCCTAATTGCTTCCGTATGGGAATACAATAACGGAAATACATTTGGTGCAACCGCGTTTGGTTCGTATTCGGCTTTCTTCCTTGTCTTCGGCTTGGCACACATCGGATTAAAGCTTGGATGGTTCACTGCAGTCCCTGTAGGTCATCTAATTGGTATGATGGCGCTCTCCTTCGTCATAATGACGCTCATATATACGATCGCTTCGCTCAAAATGACAAAGGTCCACTTCTTGATGCTTTTCGTGCTCTTGTGGGTATTCGTGCTCTATGCAATTCCTCTTCTAACGCTCAATGCTGCCGGGACAACAACTGCATTTGGAGCGTTTTCAGCCTCTAACGGCACTAATCCTTCACTAATGCCAGCCGGCTGGGTAGGGATAATAGATGCGTTGATCACTTTCTACCTTGGTGGATCCGTGGTCATAAACGACAGGTGGGAAAAGGCGGGATTCAGAGCTCCTCTGCCGCTCCTGCCATTCAAGCCCAAGGCACAGGTAAAGAAGGCCGAGATTCCCAGTACTCACTAAGCATCTCATACCTTTTTCATTTTTTATCTTAATTTCTTTTTCAATCAGAGGTAATATTTCTGGAACATAAGTTAAGCAAAGATTATCATAATTCTTCCTCAGATCAAAACGTTGAATGATATTCCTTGATACCGAACAGATATGCCGATTCATATTCTCCTGAATCTATAAGGTTCCAGAAATCCCTGTCATTAAGCAATTTGTTGAAGAAAGAAGCCTTCGCATGGAGATCTTCTATTTTCACATCATGCCTAAGCCTTTCAAGCACAGGCAATGCCTGAGCATAATTTGAAACATGAACATACAAGGCATCCCTGAGGAATCTTGCAAAGGATGGGGATCTGCCTGACGTAGAAACACTTACAGTTACTCCAGAAAGCTCAAATGATGCTGGAAAAATAAATTCACTATTTCTATTGTCAACGCTGTTGAAGATTATATTCTTCGTCCTGCAGTAATTTTCAATTCTCCTGTTGAGTGAGGTGTTGTTGGTTGCAATTATCACAATCGTTCTTTCATTCACAAAATTGTCCAGCAGTATCTCGTCGTCCAACCTCATTTTAATCTTCTTGACAGGAATTCCGGAAAAACCGTTTGAGAATTCGGCGGCAATCACTGCGATTTCGTCGCATTGAGGTAATAGCGTCCCGACCTTCTTAAGCGCTTCCTCGCCACCGCCAATTACAACTACCTTCCTCCCTGTCAGGTTCAGCATTATTGAAACGTAGCCCAATCACTCACCTCATCCTGGTACTTATGCACAAGGATTATGCATTCTTATAATTCTTTTTAGACTGGAATGTGGCTGCGAACCATGCTTTTCCCATGGCTTGCATTAGGATTGATAAGCTTCGAAGCCACTCGTCCGATTATTATAAGGGCGGGTGATGAAAATCCACCTTCTAATGCGGCCTGTGAGATGTTTTCCAGTGTTCCAAGAACAGTTCGTTCTGTTTTTCTGCTGCCATTCTGGATTATGCATACTGGCATATCCCTGCTCATACCTGCAGTCATGAGTGATGCAGTTATCTTGCCTATTGCATCCATCCCCATAAGCACTATTATTGTACCGTCCAGTTTTGCCAGGGTCTTCCAGTCTGTATCTTCTCCAGATTTTCTGTGCCCTGATACAATCGTTATCGAGGATGAGTAGTCCCTGTGAGTAACCGGGATACCGACCAGTTCTGGAAGGGAAATCGCTGATGTTAATCCAGGTATTACAACCACTTCAATACCATGCTCAACCAGGAAGTCAACTTCCTCGCCCCCGCGACCAAAAACAAACGGATCTCCGCTCTTGAGGCGTGCAACAATCTTTCCCCGCTCTGCGAAGTCAAGCATCTGCTCGTTAATATCGACCTGTTTTAGATTTGGGTTCTCACCATGATCCTTTCCAACGCATATCTTCAGGGAATTTTCAGATGCAAAAGCAAGTAAACTGTCTTCAACAAGCCTATCGTAAAGAACGACATCTGCAGTCTTGAGTATTCTTGCCGCTTTCAGTGTCAATAGCTCAGGATCCCCTGGTCCAGCACCTATTAGGTATACCATTCCTCTCTTTACAGCGTTCATGCTATTCCCCTCACCATCGTCGAGAAATAGGTATAGGAAGATGACCATTTCAGCAGATGATCAACACTGCTTGTGAAAAACGCTTTCTCCTTCTTGGTATGTGAATAATACATAGTGAGACCTTCGCCCATGCCAGTCTCAGCGAAACATGCTGTGAGGCCGTCATAGCCATCCTGTGATTGTCCACCAACTATTTTGGCAGCCAGGTAGCTTGACAGAAAATCTGACTGCAAGTGAGCGACTGATCCAGCCTTTGAAAGTGGCAGGTTTGTTGCATCCCCTATAACGAAGATATCATCATAATCTTTGTAGTTCAGATAGTGCTTATCCACGTCGATATAACCGTATTCGTCAGCGAGCCCGGAATCTGTCATGACCTTCTGTCCCCTGTGTGGGGGTATCATTATAAGAAGATCGAACTTGACCGATTCACCCTCGTACGAATTTACTCTATGTCCTTCAGGGTCTATGCTTTCAGCGTTGAAACTTTCGTAGCATTTTATATTCCTTTCATCAAATATATTGTATAAGATTTTAGCAACATTCGGGAGTGAATAAGTGGAGTCCAGGGGATATAGGTAGGACAAGGTCACCTTGTCCCTGATACCTTTCCTCCTGAAATAGGAATCTAGAAGCAGCGTCATCTCAAACGGTGCAGGTGGGCACATTATTGGTTCCGATGCCCTTCCTATTACTATATCGCCACCAGTAAAATTCTCTATATCTGATCTTAAAGCAAGCGCATGCTCCAGGTCATAGAAGTGTCTTGCGGATTGTGAATAACCGGGCATGTCTTCAGGGGTGAAACGATTGCCGGTTGCAATTACAAGGAAATCGAAACTCATCTCCTTTCCAGATTGAAGCTTAACTTTCCTGTCTGCAGCGGAGATACCGGTGACTTGATCTCTAACATAATCTATATCATAGTTCAGCAAAAACCTTGTCGGCTTAATGCTGGTCCTATAATCCTTCAGACCTACAGGTATCTGGATTCCATCTGGCCTGAAATAGTGTTCCGGGCTATTTCCGACTACAATGATTTCTAGATCGGATTTTGCCACCTTGAGACGCGTTTTGTTTGCTATAATAACTCCAGCAGCACCATCTCCGATCACCAGCATTCTTTTTCTCTCTGCCACTTTCATTCACCTCTAAAGTTCAATAGCGTATCCGACCAGATCCATGAGCCCGTGGGTCTGCATATTTACCTTATGATAGGAGAATACGAAAGGAAACTGGGCCTTGTCAATAGCGCATGGAGATACCATATGTGATGCCCCGGTCTTCCATGCAAAGTAGGCAGCCGGCCATCCAGCCCAGGCCCTCATGTCATTCCACTGTTTTTCATCTCCAAGAAGACCAGCGCCTGCACCACAGCAGAATGTCTCTGCCTTTGAATATTCGGCTTCTACTGTTTCCCTAACTACTGAGCTTAGAATTTCTCTCGGTTCATTCACAAGATTGCCGCCTCTTGCAAGATTGCATGGATCGTGGTAGTTGTATAGATCGTCATTCATGTTCTTGTTTACCTTGATATCGCCTCTTCTCATTGCAGCTTCTGTCATCTGATGCACATGAACAAGCTCGATACCTTTTTCAGCGAGTTGGTACCGGACATAATTGGACGCAGCTCTCCACCCATGGCCGCATTCGCCCCACACGACTACCTTGGTTCCATGGTTTACCGCCTCATCAACCACGTGGTCACCAAACTTTCTCAGATAATCCTCGCTTGCAAACATTCCAAAATTTGCAGCCTCAGCCGCAGTGGTGGATATTGTCCAGTCTTTCTTCAGCACGTGCATTACCTTGGCATATCCCTTCAACGTGTCTAGGTTTACATAAAGATCAGCTGAGGACGGTATCAGAAGGAAATCCGCCTTTTTCCGGTCAAGCGGGATATCTATCTCCTTGCCTGTTTCTTCCAGCATCTCTCCCTTAACGAAGTCTACAACGGATCCAATTGACTTTGTGTTAAGTCCCATGTTGTTACCTGTCTTGACGACCTGGCTCATTGTTGCGGCCTGGTACTCGGGCATGTACCCGATTTCCGTCAGGGCGGTCCTCACAGTTCTGGTTATTTCAGCCTGATCTATCCCCTGTGGGCAGAAATTAGAGCATCTTCTGCATTCAGTGCACTGGTAGTAATATGCATAGAGCTTCTTGAGGTTCACATCTTTTGGTTTTAGCCTCTTTTTTTTCTTGTACATCTTTCTAGCGAGTTCGGCGCGTCCGACCGGACTGTTGTTGACGTCACCGGTTGCTATAAAATAATGGCATTTATCTATACATATACCACAGTGGGTGCAGCTCTCCATATAGTTCACAAAAGCTCTGTTCTTGCTAAGATCCTGAAATTTCTTTATGAAAAGTTCAGGATCTTCCTTTCTCTCAAGGTTCAACGGTTTAAGGTGATTGTCGTCTGCAGGCCTTTCAAATACTGAACCGGCCCACTCTATATCCTGTTCCCTTGACAGCCATTCCTCCGCCTTTCCGCTGGGACTTTCAAGTATTATTTTTCTCATATCGGGCATGTTTTTAGGCATCATTTTACACCACTTCCAGAAATCGAAGAATCCACCTGCATTTTTTCATAGACGGCATGCATGTTCGGATTTGTGAAGAATGAATACGGATGCAGGAACTTGCTGAACGGGAAGTATATCAACAGTGTCGAAACAAGCAGAATATGGGCAATGAAGGGCAACTCGTAAGGGAAATTTAAAGGAGTCAATGAAGCAAGTGAAAATATCCAGGGTGAGACGCTCTGGTACGCAAACAGGGGAGGCAGTACAAAGCGCATATATATGCCCGAGATTCCGATTGCAACTACGAGCAATATAGCAAAATAATCTCCTGCAGTGCTCAGCCTTCTGAGATAAGGATCCCTGATCCTTCTTGCAACAAGAAGCAAGCCGCTTATGACCATTACAAATGCAAGCGTTGTTCCGAGATATGCACCGAGATCAGACAGCAACGATTCTGGAATTCCAATCGATACAAAGTAGGAACTTGTCACAAGGTCAAGGTGGGCAAGAATTATAATCCAGAGACTCCAGTGAAAGGACAGTGATAACCATCTTATGTAAGGATCCCGCTTGGCACTTGTGAAGAGAAACATTCTTCCCAGTATGTTTTCAAATGCCTTGATCCTCGTAGTCTGCCCAGGATAATCAAATAAGTTATGAAAACCAAAATAAGTTCCAGTTTTCCCCTTAGATATAAAGATCCATTTACCTACCACGTAAATGCTGCCGACTACAAATATAAGAATAGCAAAATAGAAAATGGTATTGAGGATATAAGATAGCAAGGTTAACATTCGGGCCGGCCTCTTTATCTCCCGCTGCCGTCCCTCAGTGTAGCGATGCCTCTCACATCGAAATACTCCATGCTTTGTTCATAGAAAGGTAAACCGGTCTTCTCGAAGAACTTCTCCCAGCCAATCCTGTCTACCCATTCGGCGATTCTCTCTCCCTTGTATGCATCGGCTTTCCATGTTTCTATGATTCTTTTCACCACGCCAACAGTCTTTTCATAATGCGGTGGCTCATTGGGAAGGTAAGGAACAACAATTCTTCCAATTTTAGCTCCCCTCCCAGATGCTGACGCTATCGCACCTATGGCGATCGAGTGGCCGTCTGTCTTCTCCGGGGTTTCGAATATGATTCCTCCGCATGCACCGACGCAAAGTCCGCAGCCTATGCAGAGATTTTCCCTGATCTCTAGTGTGCGTCCTCCGCTCGGAAGCGGCTTCAGCTGTATTGCACCAACCGGGCAGGTAAATGCAGTACCCTGAAGATCGCACTTTGTAACATCATCTGTTACGATAGGTATCTCCGTATGGATTCCATTAATGGATATATCAGTTATGAAGCTGTTTCCGCATGAACTTGGGCAACCAGAAGCCGCAATTGAGAGTTTGGCTGGGAGTTCCTCCTCGTTGAAGTATTTGAGCAGTTCGTTACCCAGGCTCTGAATGATCGATGGTGCGTCAGTTGCTGCGAGCGCACAGTGGAAATATCCTGCGCAGCTTGTCATGTCCCAAAGGTGGCCTCCCCAACCACCTACGGGGAAACCCAAGGCGTTAAGCTCTTTCTTGAGGTCTTCGGCATGATCCAGTTCATTGGTTATAAATTCCATATTAAGTCCCTGGGTGAAACGCATGCTACCACCGGCATACTTTCTGGCGAGGGCCGAAATCTTTCGCATCGTAATAGTGCTGTATCTTGAATTGGGAGTAGATGCCGCTCTCACTGTGTATATCTTTTTACCGGCTAAGTCGGTATGCTCCATGATACCCGGTTCAATCATTCGGTGTGTATCCCATTTTCCAATCGACTGCTTAAGAAACTCCGGCAGATAATTCTTGTACGGTCTTGGTGCTCCCTCAATCATTTTTATCACCTTGCAATGACTGCTCAATCTCCTTAGGTATCCTTTCCCTCTCCTCCTCGGTGACGGAATAGAAACTGTTTGTCCTGAGATCCTTCACGTTCATTGAGGTAGGCTGCAATCCAATAAGATTCAGGAACCCCTTCATCCCTATTCTGAAGACCAGGTCTCCAAGTCTCTCCTTTCTCGCAGCGTGGTCGGCGAAGGCCTCAACAATCTTTTCTAGCAGGTCAAGTGCCTCCTGAGGAGTATTAACCTTGGTCAGAAGTTTGGCCGATAGAGGACCTTTCTTCCCTCTTAACTTTCCACCAACATAAATGAGGAACTTCTTCTTGTCGGCCGCCTTTAAAGCGCCTTCCCCGAGTCTTATGCATTTCATGCACTGAACGCAGTTCTCGCCGTTTATTGTTATCGTATGATCTGAAGATGAAATTGCTCCTGTCGGACATGCCCTGGCTATCTCCTGCAGCTTTTCGGCTGACATTTTTTTGATCATATCTGCATTTATGGACGGGGCCCCATCCCATGAACCGATGACTCCGACATCACCCTTCATTGTTGCCCTTGCGCAATCTATAGGGCATCCTGATATTTTGAGCTTCATCTTATGCGGGAATGTCGGGTATTTTGCATAATCGTTGAATCTATCGTAGAAATCGTCACGCAATCCCATCGTATCCATGTTTGCATATTCACAAAGTGTTGTGCCGACGCAGGATGTGGTGGCTCTGAACGCATCTCCGGTTGATCCAATCTCCATTCCTGCTTCCCTGAATTCGACTACAAATTCCTTGATCCTGTCTTTTGGGATACCAGGTATCTCCAGGTCATTCCCCGTGCTGATTGCATGTAACATGCCCACCCCATATTTATCGGCAAAATCTGCGAACTTATCCATCATATCGCTGGTAACAAAGTTCCCGGCCGGAAGCAGGACCCTTACGACATTCGCATTCTCACCGATGTCAGGCCTGCTTGTTACGCGCATCAATATGCCCGTGGGCGCGCCTGGCACAGAAACGTACCCGCCCGTGGTAAAGAGATCTCTCTTTAGGTACAAAGCTGCACCATAGAGATCTATGGGGTATTTTGTCTGCTCAGCCTCCCGGAGGAAGTTAGGCCACTCCCCCTTCTTGATTTCCTTCATCATCTCTCTTCCTTTGATTACTTCTTCAGGTAAGTCTGTCAATTTTTATCACCTCTGAAATCACTTAAGGCATAATCCGTAGCGACCGCATATCCTTTCGACCTGCAGAATTCTATTAAACCGCTCTTCAATCCGTCTGGAACCTGTGTCCTGATTATTGGAATTTCACTCTCTTCAGCATCTATTCTTTCACACTTGGCTATTGTATTGACACAATTGGGGCAGACCTGGTCTCTTGTTGTAAGGTACTTGAGCCTCTTCGAACGGACCGGACTTGTCGCCTCAGCCTCTGTGAAGACATCTATCGAATACCCGCAGATGGGGCAGACAAGATAAATCACTTTAAACACATCCTGTGGGTTTTGGAGCTCCAGCAAGCCTGCATGCACCCTTCGCTGGGCCAGTCGGGAACAATTTGTATATTGTTTTCAGATCAACGCCCGATTCCTTGACAAGCATCCGAATAGGAGGGCAACTATCATACTTCTGGTAGTAACTTCTGAGGTAATTGAGTATCTTCCAATGATCTGCAGTCAATTCAGTAACTGCTTCATCTTTTGCAACTGCTTCAACAAACTCCGGACACCAGTCCGATGGATTAACTAAGAAGCCGTCCTCATCAATCTCAATGTCTTTTTCTGTGCCATCTTTCGCCTTCACTTTGATATGATTAACGCCTATTTCTGGACACATTTTTACACCTTGCGTTATTATCCTTCCTAGACTAATGAATAATGACCCTCACACATGAGGAAGAACCTATTTTCGCTCTCTGCAGGCAGGAAAATAAGTTAGTTCCTGCGATTCCTGCGCATTTAATGTTGACAGTTCGATAAATACTTTGGATGGGTATACGAATTCGTAAGGTATGACATTCTTGATCTATCTTTTCATATATAATGGATCAACATGGTCGATAAAGGGCAGATCATAGTGGAAGCGGAATTTGTCAGAGAAGACTGCCTCATTACCAAGAAACTCGCCGGCGTCAAGTGCTCAATACAGAGGATGGCGCTAAGGCCTGAATTCACACTTCACAAAATACAGTCAAATGGAGCAAATTGTGACGTGTTGTCCACTCTTAGAAGCGATGGATTCAAGGTTAAGGCAACGCACGATGGAGAGGTCTGGGTGGAAAGCCGCAGCTGCAGCGTTTGCTCATTTCTTTCGAAGCTGCCATTTGTATATATCGTTGGTACAAGCTCAGTCACCGACGACAAATTACTTGTGAGGTTTATACTTCCTTCTCTTGCTTACTTGAGACAATTGAAGACAGAGCTTGTGGAAGCTGGAATAGATTATCGGATCACAAGCATAAATCCATATGCCCATCAGAAGCTGACTGCAAGGGAGGATCAGATTCTGGAGGAGGCTATGAATGTGGGATATTTTGAAAGCGAAGACAGAGTTTCTCTTACTGACTTTGCACACATCCTTGGGATTGCACCATCATCTCTCTCAGAACTGATTAGAAGAAGCGTCAAGAAAACCGTGCAGTTCTATCTTGATCGAAGAAAATAGATCTCAAAGAAGAATCTGACCTGAAAGGTGAAAATTAAAAATCACTTTTTGCCATTGTTTTTCTCTTTATAATAGTCGCTTATAACCCTTCCAGTCCCCTTGGCAATTCCAAGAAAAAATGAAAGCGAATACATCACATCTTTGTCTTTTATCAATCTATAAAGCTTCGTGGCATTCATGTCATGAGGCTCATTCGCTAAGTCAGAAGCTTGCTGGATGATGTAATTCTGGTTTGCCAGTATACCTGAAACAAGATCCTGGCTAACATCAGAAGCAAGAGCCCGAATAAGGATTAAGAGAAGATTTCCGTCCTTGATTACGGACTCAAGAATAGTTTCTGATGTAATGAAATCGAACAGGTATTCAAGATCGGTAGGAGTAAATTTCTGCAGTACCTTTCCTAGAATATCATTCAATCCTGATTTTTCGAGTTTATCAACTAGTTCCATAATCATCTGCAAGGATTCATAATCATTCCTCTTGAGTTCGGCTAATTTGCTCTTGGAACTACCATTTGATCTGGGTTTTTCAACCGATGTTGCCATTTCTGCTCCCCCACCATCATTCCTATTACGATCCGGATATTGATCCATGAATGCCTACACATAAATGCTAGAGTTTTTGCGTGAACCAGATATCGCAGCCACAATAGGACTCCAATAAAAGTTAGGCTGGCAAGTAAGATAATGGTTCTACCTCATCTGTCAGGGATTAGAGCTTGCCTTACTACTGCTTTTTAGGTTGATATATTCCTAATATGGTATTTTATTTATAGTAACATGTAAATACTTTATTGCATTTATCATGTAATGGCTGAAAATACCAGTTCCAGGGTACATGAAAAGATTGTTGAGGAGGAGCTGAAAAGGAGACAGGGTTATGAGATGATTGCAAAGGGAATGAAGAACTCCGTT
>JBMFWM010000050.1:0-11683 GCA_049965275.1 Thermoplasmata archaeon
TTGGATATTTATAATCGGAGACATATTATTAACATTACTTGAGGTGTAAGGTGTGGAAACATTTTTATAACGAATCTGATTAGAAGACTGATGAAGATACTAGTTGCCTTTGATGGATCAGATGCGGCAAAACTTGCATTGAGGTTTGCGCAGAAATTTAAGGAGCTGACAGAGAAGCTCTTTGTGATCTATGTTACGCCTGCTGTTATGGGGACTGGCCCAACTTTCGATTCATATGTTCCTTCGACTGTTTATGTTAAGCAGGACGAGGCAGCTGACAAGATACTTCAATCAGCTAAAGAACTTCTGGTGGATTATCACGTTGAGGTCGAGATGATAAAGCTGGATGCGACAGGAGACCAGATTGCAAAGGTTATAGTGAGAACAGCAGAAGAAAAAAGCGTCGATCTGATTATTTCCGGGACCCGGAAACTCAGTGGTTTCAGCAAGGTTATTCTTGGTTCAGTCAGCTCTGAAATTGTTAAAATCAGTCACATCCCGGTTCTCATATGCCCTCCAGAGTAGTGCCTGTCAGAATACCTCGTCAAAATTAAAGCAGCTTCATACCCAAGGAAACGAAATCAAAAAACTTAATCTGCTGGGGCATTTTCTTTCTAGTGATTCTTTTATATCTGGAAGCGATAACCCGTGCATACTATGGGAAGTATAAGATCATCCAATGTTAAGAGAACTGCAGAGAATCTGGTTTCAATATATCCAGGAAAATTCACCAAGGATTATAGCGAAAACAGGGCAATTGTGAAGCAGGTCGTGACAGTTGCGTCTAAGAAGACTCTTAACAACATAGCAGGTTATGTAACAAGATACATCATCAAACTTGAATCAAGACGCAAGAAAGAAGAGGAAGAAACTTCCATTCCTGCATAAAATTTCTCTAGAATATCAGTAATAAGAGACAATGTCCCTTGCCTCTATTTTTGGCTCTTTTAAGAGCGATGTGATCAGTGCTTTTGCAGAATTGATATTTGTCAGCACCGGAACATTTCTTCCCAGTGCCATCCTTCTTATCTCAAATCCATCAGCAACTGTAGATCCTCTTCTATCAGGTACGTTGATAATTGCAAAAATATCCTGGTTCTCAAGTATATCCCTTAATGTCGGGCGCCGCTGGTCACCTATCTTAAAAACAAGAACTGAGCTTATCCCATGCTGTTTCAGAAAGGCATGCGTTCCTGGTGTTGCAAATATTGTGATAGCCCCCTGCTTCAGAAGCTTCACAATATCCAGGATTGCAGGCTTGTAAGCCTCGGCAACTGAAACTATGCAGCTTTCACCTATATTTGATGAGGGGTTCTGGATTCTGAATGCCTTGGCTATGGCCTCATCCAGTGTTCTACCTATGCCAAGCCCCTCGCCGGTCGACTTCATTTCGGGGGATAGAAGAACATCAGATTCAGGGAACCTCTTGAAGGGGAATATAGGTATCTTGCAGAAATATGATCTTGGTTCCACAGCTTGAAGTGAGGGATTACTCATGCCCAATGCCATTGTTATCCCTTCCCTTACCACGTCTATTCCAGTAGCTTTTGACACATAAGGAATGCTTCTGCTGGATCTGGCGTTAAGTTCTATTATGTATATTCCGCTGCTGTTTGCTGCAACCTGTAGATTTGATATCCCTTTCAACCTGAACTCGCGTACAAGGATCCCGACGATTCTGGAAAGCTCTTTCCTAGTTTCGTCACTGATCAGGGACGGTCCGAGAATGGATATGGCATCCCCGGAGTGAGTGCCGGCTTCCTCCAGATGAACGGAAATGCCGCAAATCATGAATTCAGATCCATTTGATATGAAGTCAACATCCATTTCAACGGAATTGCTGAGGTATTCACTTATGAGAACTGGATGCTCAGGATATGTTGAAAGTATCTCCTTTATCCTCCTGATGCCATCTTTCAAGTCGTACACAATGTCCATTGATCTTCCGCCTATTATGAAAGAAGATCTGATTATGACCGGAAGCCTGATACGCTCAAACACGGTCTCCGCATCAATCTCATTCCTGACGATTGCAAAGGGAGGCTGAAGCAATCCCGCCGACCCGATTGCATTTGCGAACTTTGTCCTCTCTTCTATCCTGAATATGTCGGATGGAGATGTTCCCAGGAATATTTCCTCGCCGAAAAGATCGGCTATCTTCATCGCCATATTCTGACCTGTCTGGCCGGAGAACTGTATCATGATCTTTGGAACGCCTTCCTTACGAATTATATTCACAACATGTTCAAGCGTGAGCGGCTCAAAATAGAGCCTGTTCGAAAAATCGAAATCGGTTGAGACTGTTTCAGGATTGGAATTTACCATTATGGTTTCAAACCCCGCCGAAATTAAAGCACCGGTTGCCTTCACTGAACCGTAGTCGAATTCAAGTCCCTGAGAAATCCTATTTGGTCCGGATCCTATGACAATTACCTTGTTTTTCTTGGCCGATGGAGGAAGCTCATCTGTGCCATGATACGTTGAATACAGATAAGGAGTTGATGATGCAAACTCCGCAGAGCATGTGTCTATTACCCTATAGGATGGAATCATGCCAGATTCCAGTCTATACTTCACGAGATCGATTTCGTCAAGCCTGGCGAAATGTGCTATTATAGAATCCGATACCCCGAGACGCTTCAGATCCTGAAGGTTATCGGGTATTGATCCGATGCTTATCTTGGCTATCTCATGAACAATGTTCTGTAGTTTCTGGATAAAGTAAATTTGATAACCTGTCAGATTTGATATTTCAACAGGGTACATCCCTGAAATAAGTGCGTCGAATATCGCAAAGATACGAAGATCATTCGGCTCCCTAAGGAGCGATAGGAGATCGTTCCTTGGCTTGTACAGGCGGAGCCTTCTGGATTCGGTGGTGTCAAGTGAAGCAATGGCTTTCATAAGCGCCTCCTCGAAATTAGCTCCAATTCCCATGACCTCGCCAACCGATCGCATCTGGACGCCGATTTTCCTGTTAGAGCTTATCTTGTCAAAAGGCCATCTTGGTATCTTCACTGTTATATAGTCAAGTGAAGGCTCGAACGCAGCCGACGTGTTTTTTGTAAGCGGGTTCTTTATTTCCGGCAGGTTATATCCAAGAAGTATCTTTGTTGATATCCTTGCGATAGGATATCCTGTTGCCTTAGAGGCTAGGGCAGAAGACCTCGATGTTCTCGGATTCACTTCAACGACGTAGTATTTCTCGCTGGCAGGATCGATTGCAAACTGAATGTTGCAGGCTCCAATAATATGCAATGCCCTCACAATCTTGATTGCGGCGGATCTCATCATCTGTATTTCGTAATCGCTTAGCGTCTGGCTCGGCGTGACGACGATTGATTCCCCGGTATGAACGCCCATGGGATCGAGGTTTTCCATATTGCATATTGAAATGCAATTATCTGCAGAGTCCCTAATCATTTCGTATTCAACCTCAATCAATCCCTGGATCGACTGTTCCACCTCCAGGTTCTCCGCCGGATTCTCCGAAAAGAATTGCTCACAGTATGTTCTCAGCGAATCCAGGTTGCTGACGATGGTGCCGCCGGATCCTCCAAGGGAAAATGAAGTCCTGACAATATAACTCTGATCCTGCATCCCTGATATAGAAGAATCATAGTTCTGAACATTAAGGAGGAATGATTCCGGTACGGGCTCGTTAATGCTTTTCATCAGTTCGTGGAACATAGTCCTGTTCTCGGCTTTTTCAATGTCCTCAGGAGATGTGCCGAGAAGCTTGAGGCTTGGCCCGAACATGCCTGATCTGTGCATTTCCATCGCCGCATTGAGGGCTGTTTGCCCGCCAACCGATGAAATGACTGCATCGATACCTTCCTTCTCTATTATCATCTTTATAATATCCAAGCTGATGGGCTCAATATATATCCTGTCAGCAATGGATCTGTCTGTCTGGATTGTGGCGGGATTAGGGTTCAGCAGCACAGATACCAGCCCTTCCTCCCGCAGCGCGAGCGATGCCTGGGAGCCCGAATAATCAAACTCCGCTGCCTGTCCAATAACAACGGGGCCGGATCCAATAAGCAGAACCTTCCTTAATTCAGGATTCAGCGGCAATCAGGCTTTCAACTCCTTTCTTATCTCCTGAAAGAATCCAAGCGTATCATGCGGCCCTGGAGATGCCTCTGGGTGATATTGAACACATCTTACATTATTCTCAGGATCCTCGATCTTCTCAGGTGTTCCGTCGTTTGTATCCCACTCCACTATCTTCAGGCCCTTGGTTTCGGCAGAGGATTTATCGACAGCAAAACCATGGTTATGCGTCGTTATTCTTACGACTGTTCCGTCAGTAACGGCATGGTTCGATCCCCTGTGTCCGAAATGCATTTTGTACGTTTTTGCTCCATAGGCAAGAGCAATGATCTGCTGGCCAAGGCATATGCCGTAAATCCTGGTCTCGCCAATCATGCTCCTTACATATTTCACTACCTTCTTAAGATACGGCGACTCGGGATTACCCGGCCCATTGGATATGAAAATGGCATCATATCGTTCCTCAGGAACTTCCATGTCATACGGTACGATAGTTAGGTTTGCCAGATCAGCCATGTTATCTATTACTGATTTCTTGGACCCGGCATTGATGAACAGAATTCTCTTGTCAGAATTGCTTTTTCTTATCTCACTGATGCTGTGGGTCACCGTGGGATAGATCAGATCTTCGACAAAAGGATCCTTTGAAAAATCCTTCTTCTCTTCCGATTGTGAAATCCATGCTCTCATCGATCCTTTTTCCCTTATCTTCCTGACGAGGGATCGAGTCTCAATCCAATCAATTCCTGGAACACCTGCCGATCCCAGGAATGCTGACAGCTGATCTGAAAAACCTCCAAGAGGAATTCTGGCATGTGCCTCCTTTGTGACCAGGCCTGCAACATGTGGAATTGTGGCTTCCATCTTCCCTTTATCCAGGGGATAATTGGCTATAGTTGGAAATGCAAAAACAAGTATCTGTCCTCTATATGACGGATCAGTTAGCGATTCCAGATATCCGGTCATAGAAGTCGTGAATACAAGCTCTCCGTAGGCCGGCTTGACTGCACCAAAACCTGTCCCGGCATAAGTAGACCCATCTTCAAGGGCTAGATAATACATCATTCAGTCTAAAAAGACGTATGGTACCGCATGATATAATATTCTCTATTCCTGCTGAGCGAATTAAAGGAAAAACATGAACTATTATGACATTGCTTGAGATTCCCCTGAAATCGGGATACAGCACGGGTAATTAAAAAATGGAAAGCAGGTATACAATCAGAGGGCTAAACAGGAGAATATACTACATCGGGCTTACAAGGCTCATAAGGTCAACGGGCAGATCATCGACTTTTATATTCATGCCTCTTGTGCTGATTGAGTTCTACAACCTGTCCTTCCTCTTTGCCGGTGCTTTGCTAGGTGTTGCAACACTCATAATGGCCATAGTTCAGCTCTATTCAGGTCGCCTTACTGACCGCCTTGGGCGCAGGTTTTTCATGGTACTTGTTCCGATTCCTAACATACTTTTCTTCTTCCTGATGTTTCTTTCTGTCCTCCGGCATTTCTCTGCAATAATACTTGTAGGAAGCTGGTTTGCCTCCGTTATTGTGAATGCACTTCAGTTCCCGGCTCTACAGGCGTCCGTTGCAGACATGAGCTCACCCGAGGACAGGATGTCTGCCTATACTATGGTCCGGATCATGGTGAATACAGGTACGGCGATCGGTCCGCTCCTTGGAGGATTCCTGGCAACGATCGGGTTCGAATATATCTTTCTCGTCGCATCTATTGCAACTATAGTTGAGATTTTCATCCTATATCTGGCAGTTCCAGAAACATATATTCCGCAGGCGGAATCAGCGTCTGCATTTAGCCAGAAGGGATTGAAATCTACGCTTGGAAACAGGTTCTTTCTAAGCTTCGTCCTTGTTGGCGTACTGTTCATGTTCTTCTACAGGCAGCAGGGTGTCTCTCTTTCCGTATACGCGATAGTGCTGTCGAAGTTACCGCTCATCGATCTTGGATACCTTTACGCTATCAACGGCTTCCTCGTCGTGCTGCTGCAGTTCAGGATCCTTAAACTCATGACATCCAGATGGTCTCCTCTGATCTGGCGGGGCGTTGGTGTACTTTTTTATGCAGGTGCCTTCCTGGTTCTTTCAATTTCACCAGCATTTATTATAATAATAATATTCATGATAATTTCTACAATGGGGGAGAATTTCACTTCTCCAACTACGCAAACAATAGTAACGCTGATTGCGCCCGTGGACAAGAGAGGTACTTACATTGGAGCCTACAGTTTCTATACCAGTTTTGGAAGCTTCGCAGGATCTGTGCTTGGCCTGCTGATGCTCTCTTATCTCAGGGGAATAACGCCGTTATTTTGGATCCTGATAAGCATTGGGACGTTCGTAATTGCCATTCTTTACATATTCCTCGATAATAGTTTCCGGCCACAGTTTGCATCCGGCTCTACTGTTACATGATATTCTTTGTGGGAAGGTCACTCTTCCAGGACATTATTAATGACCCTGAGCGAGTTCTGCCATGTCACTGCAGGGGCGTGATCGCCAAGAATTCTCTCCAAATCCGCAAGTTTCTTTACGCTTTCAAACCTTGAAGGAACATTGCCTGGACTCAATCCTAGGAAGTCTGTACCTAACGATACATGATCCCAGCCAAAGTTGTTTCCTATGTATTCAGCATGCCTGAGAAAATCCTCGAGCTTGGGTTCATTGCTGAGGGTCTGTGGAATTGCTGTGAGTCCGATGACACCGCCAGTTCTGCAGATTGCTTCAATTTCCTCATCGTCAAGGTTCCTGATATGCTTCATGACGGCCGATGCGTTTCCATGAGAGCATATGACCGGTTTCTTTGTCCTGTCGCAAACGTCAATTATGGTGCGCTTGCTCGCGTGCGCCACGTCAATTATTATTCCAAGGCGATTGCACAGGTCAACCAGGTCCTCACCATAACCGGTAAGACCATAATCTTTCCTTGACATGCAGGAGGCAGCAAACTTTGTGTCATAATTCCATGTTAATCCCATGCATCGCAGTCCGAGATCCTTCAGAATATATGCATCATTCGGATCTGTTAGTGCGTCTGTTCCTTCTATGGATACAAGGAATTTAAGCGATCCAGCCTGCAGATCTGCTTTTCTGCGTACTATTGGTATGCCCTGGCTCCTGCTGAGGTAATCGTAAAACTTGAACTGTTCCAGCATTAACTGAAGCATGGGGGCAGAAGACTGGGATGGAAATTTGTAGTTTGTCGACTGCTCGGATACCCGTTCATCCCATGTGTACACATGAGGGAAGACTGATGCAAAGACAAGCACATCACCAAGCCTTCTGAGACTTACAATATTTGACTGCTCAGCTACGTTAATGATATCGACATTATGCGACGAAAAAGCAATGTCCTCATGAAGGTCTATGAATCTCATACTGACATGGATAGGAGTGCGAATCTTAAAACTTCTTTAGCTTTGCTATGAATGCATATTAGTATTCTATCGCTGAATATTCACTATCCCGAATAAATATTTCTTAGATGATGATTGCACCATTACGAAGATGCATTACTTTCCTCTTTAACAAGGAATGGTGCAAAAGTAGCGGTTATCAAGGCTCCAGCAGAAATGAGGAGTGCACTCACTAGAAACATGAGCGCCCATAAGATCGTTGATGAGATTCCTGCAATTGTTGCCACCTCATTCATGATTGCGATCTCGTAAGTAACTGGCAGTAATATAACATAGATCAGGGAAACCAGCAATCCTGCGATAAATGTAGATAGGAAGAGAACCACAATTCTCTTTTGAACAATGAGCGCAGCTGCAAAGCCGGCCAGGACAATGAGGTACCATATTCCCGTTAGCAAAAGAAGAAAACCGAGAACCATTGCAATGACAAGTGAAGAAACGAACGCAATATACTGATTCCTGTTAAATGCCGACATTTCACGCCCCCTGTGGGTTAAGCTGTATCAAAGACATCACATTTACGCTGCTGATATCAGAGGCTTTTGCTGCAAACAGAAGTGGAAGGTAATCACCGTTTATCCAGTTCATCACGTAGTTGGAATACTGGCTGCTCGCGGGATCTTCACTCTGTCCTCCAGGATATACCCCGATCGATCTGGAAACGTTGGAGAGATTGACAACCATTACCCAGCTCTGCCCGCCGGTCGGATAATTATCTGGGCCGACGCCCGAAGCATCATTCGGTGTATTGAAATCTCCACCCTTTGAAATAGGACCAACGTTGAAGCTGCTTAAACCAAAGAGATTCGGGAACAGGAAACCGTAAAATTTTCCCCAGGTGAAGTTACCAGAAGGGTACAGGGAAAGGAGATGCTCCATTGCCTGAGCAACAGCCTGCTGAACCAGGCCTTGCATTGTCGACTGATTGTCTGCAGAAAACGGTGCGGCTGAATAACTCAGAATATAATGAATCAAATCAACTTCCAGTGAAGCATATCCCGTTGTGTTGGGAAAGCTACCTCCCATTCCGGATGGCACTCCTAAAACCTTGGCGTTACTTGGAAGCCATCCGATCTGTTGAAGATATGGCATGAACACGTCGTTGAAAAGGTACTGGTACGTGAAGAACCAGAGAGAAGCGGCAGTCGAGCCAGGTCCCATGCTATAATTCCATCCGGAGAATATCCCGGCTGCACGCTGCAACGTTGTATTAGCCGAATTGGAAATATATGACACTATCTTCGGAACAGCCTGCTGCGCTGAATAGTCTGTGTAGTTATGCTGCTGAAAAGCTGACAGATCCTGCACGGAAATGCCAGTATGGTTATTCAGGTAGTTCACTTCCATCATAGCCCTGAAACCGTCTGAAAATGACAATGTATTGCCATACCAGTACGGATAAGCGGGCCCAACCTGCCTCTGGTTTGAACTGACGATGAAGCCATCGCTTGGATTCACAACCTGCGGGACCATGCTGTACGGGACTGAACCGGAGATGTATTCGGAGCCGAATCCTGGCATAATTGCCCCCGGGTTATAGGTAGAGCCGGAAAATATGGGGTAGAATGCAGGCGATATGTCTGCTATCATTGTATGGTTCGCAAAGGCAAAGTTCTGGTATGGTGCCTTCCATATGGAAAGTGCATTCCTGAAATCATTCCAATTGGAAGAGGTCATTATGTTGAGTAGGGCGCCAAGATCATTCGAGAACATGTTACCCATCCAGTCCATTACTATGGCAATGGAACCATTCTGAACCATGACCGGGCCAAGGTTGGTCCAGTTAACTTCCAGGCCGTTTATCCTGTATGTCTTGAGGGGATGCAGGGTAGAGTTCCAGTAGTAACTGTTGCCAGAAATCTGCTGGACAAAGAAAAATGTGCCATCTGATATCGCCTGTGTGTCGGTAAGCGTCCAGGCTATGTTGCTGTTAAATCCTATTACAATTGCAGGGTCTCCCGGCAGCACCACGCCATATGCGTCAATGCCCGGCGCTACCAGCTGCACCTGAAACCAAATTGCGGGCAGGCTGAAGCCGAGTACAGGACCTCCCATGAGTATCGGGTTTCCGGTGCTGGTTCTGTTACCTGCTATAACTATCTCATTGCTGTGATCTGGAACATTGACGGGAAAGTAGGTCGGCGGATCATACGCAAATTGCTTTAAAAGAACCTTTGTCATGGAAATAATGGTAGCATTCGGAGAATATGTATTTTGGGACTCGGCCAGGACGCCAGGATTAGCCTGGCCAGAATAACCGGCATAATAGTACGATTGCACTGGGGAAAAAGTTGGTATAAGGTTGTAAGTTGCATTTCCAATCATGCTGTATATCATAGAGAATTGGAGACCGGTATCTCCAAACTCAAGTGTTTGAGTCATTATTTCCTGTACCGCGAATGAGTATACAGGTGACCAGTAATATGGCGTAACGCCGAGCAGCTTGAATAGAAGCGGAAGCGTGTTGTGTGCCTCAGAGTAATTTATATACGCGTTTATACCATATGCATATGAAAGAAGAGCAGTAGAGGTAGTGGCATCCGTGCTGTTGGCAGAACGGTCGTTAAATACCGTAGACCAGTCCATCTCTGCCGTTATGGGCGCACCTGTCATGGTCTGGAATATGTCATAGTTCTGGTAACTTTGCCCGAAGAAGGTGCTCATCTGCCCCATCCCCTCAAGTCCAAATACTTCGATCTGGAAAAGACGGTTCTTTGCCTGTATGAAGCCAAGTGAATAATAAAGATCAGAGGCGGATTGAGCATATATGTGATATACTCCATTAGAGTCTTGAACAACGCTGACGGTATTTTGCAGACCTGGGAGGTTATAGGTTTGATTGGAGATTACAAGATTTCTAGAATTCTGTATAACGCCTTTAGATGGGTTAAGTATGCTCACAAGGGGCGTAATACTGCCAACAATTACAATAAGGATAACAATAATCACGCCCATTATAGGCGGGACTAACCTTCTCCATTTCATGTTAAGTGCAAGATTTGGTGCATTATTTATTTTTGTGCAGCCTTTCATATAAATAGTGCCCACAGATCAGTAAGATATTACCCTCCGAGGAGGAATGATGAAAAGTGAGGAGTAATAATATTCAACCTGCAACTTATTAAAAAAACCAAATCACACATCTAACTTATTATCCTGCTGCGCTCTTATCTATAAATCGTTCGCCCTGAGCCAGTTTACTATTTCCGAGTAAGCTTCCTTATCAAGTTTTGCTTCCGCAGAGTTATAATGAGAACCCACATACTCTGCATTGAGTTTTTCCAGAGGCAGGTCTTCTTGTTTAAGCAGATGATTGGAATTTTTGGATAGACAAAAGAAATGTTTGGAGATGTCTTTGCTGCTTCTTCCAACGCTCCTCCGTCAACTTGCCAATCAGACTGTATATCTTTTTTGCCAATTAGCACCAAGACAGGCACCTTTATCTTTGCGATATTGTCTGATAATCTGTACTCCCAAAGCTCCCTGGAAAAAGGCAGATTCGCAGGAGTCTCGAGCGACTTAAGCAACATCTCAATCCCCTGTGGCATAGATGAATTATGTCTAATCGGCTTTCCTGCGACAAAATCCATAATTGAGATATCATAGTATTCCAAGATTTCAGCCGCGTTTGGTAGTGTCTTTAACTGATACACCAGTTGGCTTCTAGCCATTTCGCCAACAGATCTTCCAGGGGCACCTGTCAGAATCATTCCATTAAACTGCTTACCGGATTCCATGATCTGGTAATTGACTGCGTGGATCGCTCCCTCGCTATTTGTCAAAGCATAAAGCCTGCAATTATTTCCCAATTCATTCGAAATAGCATCAACCGCACCCTTCAACTCCTCAACGTGGGATCGCATGCTTGCTTTTTGAGAAAATTTAGGAAAATTTTCCCTCACAAAAGGGCCGGAAGCCATTTTATCGTACCGCAATGTCAAGTAACCAAGCTTGGCAAGCTCTTCGGCTAATATTTTTGCAGTTCCGTTTGTGCATGGCAACAGTGGTGAACACCAATTTCTATCGGTTGGACCGCTCCCTGCTACAAAAACAATTGCTGAATTCCGTCTAATATCTGACGGTGAGGTAATTGTTCCATGGATCGTTATATCCATCACCTCCCACTCAACTTCCTTGTCTTCAAATAACATGTTACCTCTCTCTTCTACCAAGTATTTTTATTCTATTAAT
>JBMFWM010000051.1:0-11462 GCA_049965275.1 Thermoplasmata archaeon
TGTAATCCGATCTCTGCCTTACCTTACCGGTTTCCTTGTCTCTGTAACTTGTAACACTGTAAAGATAGACATTGTTACCCCTTACAAGTCTTCGTATATATGTCACTGTAGTTGTAACCACACTACATAGTATAAGTAACTTTCTGTGATCAGATCCACTCAAATACTATGTTTTCAGAAAAATGTAGTGTTATTTAAGGGCAGAGATAGGATCTAAGCTAATCTCTTGCCACCTTCAGAAAGGATTTACCTGCCCTTGAACTCAGGATCCCTTTTCTGCAGGAACGATGAAATTCCCTCTTTTAAATCTTCGGTTCCATATACAAGTCCCATGGAAATGGCTTCCATTGTGAGGCCGTCATCCAGAGAAGTTTCAGATCCCTTGTTAATTAGAAGTTTCGCAAGGTATGCAGCACCTGGAGCGACCTTCCTGGAAAGATCATGGGCAAATTTCAGCACGTCGTCATCTATTGTCTCTGCCCCGAACGTTCGTGTCACTATGCCCATATCAAGAGCCTCTTTACCTGTTATACGTTCTGCTGTCAGGATGAGATAAGATGCACGTGACGATCCAATAAGCTTTGAAAGACGCTGTGTTCCTCCCCATCCGGGCACGAGTCCTCTCTGAAGTTCCGGAAACCCTATCTTTGCATCCTGGGATGAGACCCTGATGTCGCATGCAAGTGAGAGTTCGAAGCCACCGCCAAGTGCATATCCCTTGATTTCTGCTATCGTTATCTTGTTCATTTCCGAAAGGAGCCTGAAAACGGACTGTCCGTGCCTGGAGGCCTGCATGAAGTCTATACCTCCAGAGAAAAACTGTGAAAGTTCAGCTCCTGCAGAAAATACGGTTCCTTTGCCGGTTACCACGACGACATTGACTTCCTTGTCGTCCCTTATTTCAAGGAGTGTTTTCTCAAGACCATCCAATACAGCAGCATTAAGCAGGTTGAGCCTTCCGTTGTTGAGATAAACAATTGCAACCTTGTCCTTTTTGACCATAAATACGGGTTCATCACCATGCACTTCGGGCTTCGGAGCTGAACGCTTCTCATCTTGCTTTGGGCCAATCTTTCCGGAAATGGCTTCCTTCAGTTTTCCTTCGGCTATGGATCTTGCCGGTGCAAAAACAGTAGATTCAAACCTGGCACTCAGGTCTTCCAGCTTCTTCTTTATTTCAGCATTAGTCAATCCCTGGGCAACAGATATTGGACCGAATGGTCTGTTCATTCCAAGGCGGACTCCAGTTTCGATATCGTCAGGCGATGCCACACCCTCTTCTATCAGCTTTACTGCCTCATTGAGCTCTATCGCCAGAACATCCATAAGTTCCACCTTGCTCGAAGCCTCTCCAGAGGGTATCTGTGCCTTGCCACTTTCCCAAGTATAGAAACCATGACCGGTCTTCCTTCCCAGCCTGTTCTGCTCCATCATCTGCCTGAAGACCATGCATTTTCCGTATTCAGGGGATAATTCCTTTGCGTAGTATTCGAGGGAGTGAACCACAGTATCTATGCCAACATAGTCCATCAACTCATACGGGCCCATAGGAAGACCCTGCGATCTGGCAAAGATATCTATCGATGAAGGCGAATCGACCTTTCTATCCAGCAGAAGACAGAAGAAGAGGCTTTCTGGCGCATTGATCCTGTTTACCACGAAACCCGGAGAATCTTTTACCACACGTATGGGTGTCTTCCCTATCTTGCGGGATAGATCATATACTGCATCGAATGTAGGGTCATCAGTCTTTTCACCCTTCACGACCTCGACAAGCTTGAGCACAACAGGTGGATTGAAGAAGTGCATACCGACGATTCTCTGCGGTCTTACGCTTCCATCCTGCAGTTCAGTGATCCTGAAATTGGATGTATTTGATGCTATAATTGCATCTGGAGAACATGAAGACTCGGCCTCCTTTATGACGCTTTTCTTTATGTCAAGCACTTCAGGAACTGCTTCAACTATAATGTCAGCTTTGGCAACTGAGTTCCTGATATCGGTCGAAAATGAAAGCCTTGCAAGCGTGTCATTCATAACAGATTCATTTATCTTACCGCTCTCCTTCATTCTTGAAAGACTAGACTGGACATTCTGCTTAGCCCGATCCAGGAAGTCCTGGGAGACGTCGTTAAGCACAACATTCATACCAGAAAGAGCAAGGACCTCAGCTATGCCGTGACCCATTATTCCTGCGCCAATAACTGCCGCATTTTTGATTTCCAGGGCTATCACTTCCCGGCTTTCTTCATCAGATCAGTAAGCTTCTGGGCACCGAAGATATCGCCTGAGACCTTAAGTTTGCCCGACATGAAGGACTGTACTGGATCAACCTTCCCCTGGAAAAGATCTGAGAGAAGTGCGTCAGTGGCCGAAATTGTTGCCGCAGGAAATGCGGAGTCACCGTCAATCACCTGAAGAGCACCCTTTCCAACGCTAACATAATAATGTGAGGAGTCTGCGGGGTTGATCTGATATTGTTTCTCGTTTCCGGCAATATCCTTCAAAATTTCTGGTTTCGCAGAGGCTTTCACTGCTATTTGCTTGAGTATATCCTTAGACGACATTATTCAACATCGTCTGAAAGATAATATTAGTTTCGCCAGATATTAAAGCCTAAATTTATGCCTAACCAGTATGATTGTATGCTTCTAGGACGAATTGCGCAAATTCCTCATCGGATCTTGCACCAACGAACTGCACATCTCCGTTGATGACAATGTGCGGAACGGAGGAGACTCCGAATTCACTTGCATCGCTTGAAAACTCCCCTGCTTCGATCATTTCACCAGAGATGTTGCTGTTGGCAAGGGCAAACTTGTGCGCAGTCCCGACTGCCCTAGGGCAGTATGGACAGCTTGTCGTGACGAATACCTTGATGCTTACCGGCTTGTCGATCTTTGATATTATATCCATTGCCTTGGCGGATATCTTCGCCTCGTTGGTGGATACCATCTTTATGTCTTCAATAACGGACCCAAACTCATATCCGGACGGTATTCCGTAGTACTTGATTCTCCCATTAGTCTCACCATGCTTTGTTACGACAACCGAAGGATACTTTGTAACGCCATACTTTTTGGATTCGTCCGGTTCTTTCTCGAAGGTGAATTTCTTCACGTTTATCTTCTCCGAGGTCTCTGAAAGCTCCTCGCAGATCTGAATGACTTCCTTGCAGTACCGGCAGTCCTCGTTTTCTGATGTAAAAACAACGAGATCGACGGCATCACGCATATATTTCTTGAATTCCGATTGCAGGAACTGCTTGTCCTCTTCTTTTATCAACGGCATATGAATATCGGCGCATCATTTATCGATGGCATAATAAGTTTGCTCATCAGATCTGTGTATGCACTTTTTGGCAGCGATGCAAACGATGTCTTATTATTATTTGCCATGATTTCGTCTGCTGATTTGAGATGACAGAGAAACTCTACCTCCAGAATTCATATATAAAAGAAACAAGGTCAAAGCTCACTGCCAGTACGGACAATATTCTTGAGTTTGACAGGACAATATTTTACCCCACCGGGGGCGGACAACCGTGTGATACCGGAATCATAAGGGCCAACGGCAAAATTTTCAATGTTGTCGAAGTAAACAAGCAAGGTGATTCCGTACTTCACAGGATTGATGGTGAATTGAACGCAACAAATATTGAAGTTATGCAGGAAATTGACTGGAACCGGCGTTATTCGCATATGCGTTATCATTCGGCAATTCATATCATAGATGCTGTTGTTCATCACTCATCCGGAAAATACGGAATGATTACAGGTTCCCAGATTTACCAGGATCGCGCCAGGGTTGACTTCGACTTCCAGGATTTTTCAAGGGATCTAGCAGAGCGTATCATAGAGGATTCAAATAAGGTTGTAATGGAGAAACACCCAATCCTGATAAGGGAATTGACGAGCGAGGAAGCCCTTTCGATACCAGATCTTGCCAGAACCGAGCCTGGCAGGGAACTCATAAAAAGGCTGGGAGTAGTAAGAGTCATAGAGATAAAAGGCGTAGACGCACAGGCAGATGGCGGAACGCATGTCAATAATACAGCTGAAGTCGGGAAGATCCATCTTTCCGGGGTTGAGAGTAAGGGCAAGAGAAATAAAAGGATGAGTATTGTGCTTACGGGACAATAGTTACAGCTCTTGCAAATGCATCATGTTTGCCATATGAAGATGTGCAAAACAATATAACATCCATTTAACTCTTAGGCATTATGTTTACGCGGAAGGGTGATCGCGGGGATACCGATACGGGGAGAAAAGAACGCATAAGCAAGGGGTCACTGGCGGTTGAAGTCGAGGGTCTTGTAGATGAGTCTTCCACTATAATCGGTTTTGCTCTTGTAAAGGCACACTGGGATGACATGATAAAAGACCTGGAAAAATGCCAGGACCTTGTTTTTAACATGGGCGAGCATATTATAACAGAAGGGAAAGGAAGAATCGTAACTGCTGATGATGTCAAGTGGGTTGAGGACAGGACAACATTTTACAGGGATGAAGTGGGAAAGATAGTTCTCTTCGTTGAACCTGGCGGGTCGGAGGAGGCAGCTGTCCTCCATATGTCAAGAGTGACGGTAAGGAGAATGGAGAGGCATATTGTTGCTCTATCGAAAGAGAAACCAGTTGATCCGGTGGTACTGCAGTTTGCAAATAGGCTTTCCTCTTTACTATTCATGATGGCTCTTGCCGTGAATAAGAGACTTGGCAAAACCGAAAGAATCTGGGAACTCAGGAAAGCACCTTCATGAACCAGGCAATACAATTTCCCTGTCTATAATTGAAAAATACCCAAATTCTGCTGAGAATGCATCAGAGAGTACATGCAGTAGCTTTGCCCTGGATGTATCCAGATAGCCCATGATTCCAGGGTCAAGGCCGCATGGCCGGATCCTCATGAAGCCTTCCAGGACCTTTGGAGAATAGTTGAATGCAATTCCATGGTACGAAACAAAACCATCTATAGCCATTCCTATCGAAGCGACCTTCTTTTTACCTACCCAGATCCCGGGTTCTTCTCCAACCTCTGCTTCATAGCCCAGATCCTTTATTGCACTTATTGCAACTGACTCGACTATTTGGACAAAGCGCCTAATATCAAGCTTTCCTGATGACCTCATGTCAAAAATAGGGTAGACTACAAGCTGACCCTCGCCATGATATGTTATATCGCCTCCGCGCTCTATCCTCACAGGGTCAAGCCCGGAAAAATTAGCCGGATCTGCCTTCCTGCCGATTGTATAGACGCCAGGAGAATGCTCCAGGAACATGAGAATATCTGGAATAATTCCCGCCTTTCTTCTACTCACGAGAAGGTGCTGCAGATCAAGGCATCTGTGATATTCTATCGTCCCGAGATCAACCGACAGTCTTGAAGTGTAGCTGCTTACGGTATCCACCTTCTGCAGACTCATGTACCCCTTCGGAGAGTGTTGGATGCGGATGGATCGTCATTCCTATATCCATTAACGACAGTCCGGACTCCACTGCCAAGCTGATTTCGCTTATGAGTTCAGATGCGTGTGGCCCTACAATACCTCCACCTGTAATGACGCCGCCATCCTTGTAATATAACCAGTAACTGCCGGCGGTTGCATTCATTCCAAGAGCGCGCCCGTTTGCTGCCACCGGGAAAAATGTTTCCTTGTCCCCCTTCTTACCTGTATACGCAATCTCCGGATCTGAATAGACAACGATGGGCATTGCCCTGTAATCAGATTCCCTGTCTTCACCGGCAATATTATCTGCTGCGACATCTGCTTCATAGTAAGCTTTGTGTGCAAGCATTGGCTGCCCTGCCACATCGCCTATGGCATACACATTCGGTATGCTCGTCCGCATGTGCTTATCGACCTTGATAAACCTGCCCTCCATTTCCGGCGAGATGTTCTCGAGACCTAAGCCTTCGGTATTGGGTTTGCGTCCAACGGTCATTAGTACAAGATCCGCTTCGATCATCTCCCCGTTTTCCATGGAGACTGTGAAAATCTTCCCCTTGTCGACCTTCTTCACTTTTCGGGAAAGCATAAGTTTTATACCAAATGTCTGGAGCCTCTTCTGCACAACAGAGGAAAGCTCGAGCGAAACGCCAGGAAGAATGAAATCCATCATCTCAATGATAGTAACGGAGGAACCGAGCTTTGCAAAAGCTGTTCCCAGCTCTATTCCGATGTACCCGCCGCCGATTATCACCAGTTTTGCCGGTATGTGGTCAACATCCAGTATCTCCCTGTTGAAAATGACTCCGTCGAAACCGTCGAAGCTCACTGGTACTGACCCCGTGGCTATAACTAGGTTTTCTGCTTCATATAACTGGTCACCGACAGAAACATGCCTGGAGTCAACAATCTTTGCTTCGCCCTGGATTAGGTCTGCCTGATTGGCCTTAAGCAATGTCCTTACTCCTCCAGTCAAACGGCCTATCATCTTCCATTTCCAATCCTGCCAGTCCCTCATGTCTATCTTCGGAATAGCTTTAAGCACCTTCATGTCTCCGAGGTAGTTTACTGAATTTGCTAGTTCAATAAGTGCCTTTGACGGTATGCATCCATAATTCAGGCACTCTCCTCCAACTTTGTCCTTCTCTACAACTGCGACTTTCTTTCCCTTCTGGGCAAGCCTAATACCGCAGGCATATCCTGCCGGTCCACCGCCGATAATAATTGCATCATAAGCCATATGTTCACCTAAACCATCAAAACAGCTGGTTTTTCAATAATCTCCTTAAGCTTCCCCATGAACCTTGCAGCGTCTGCGCCGTCTATCAGACGGTGATCGCATGACATGGACACGAACATCCTGTCGTAAATCTTACCATCAGCGCCTATCGCCTTCTCCATCCTGTGGACGCCGAGAATTGCGACTTCCGGGTAGTTGATTATCGGAGTTGACGCTATACCGGCAATCGATCCCACGTTTGAAACTGTAAATGTCGAGCCCTGCACTTCTGCAAGCGACAGCTTGTTTTGCCTTGCCTTCTCTGCAAGCGAAGCAATCTCAGCCGATACCGATGTGAGATTCTTCTTGTCTGCGTCCTTCACCACCACCACATTAAGGCCGTCAGGAGTGTCGACCGCAACACCGATGTTGAAGGTGTGCTTCTGTGTATAGTTCCGGCCGGATTCGTTGTAGAGAGAGTTGAATTTCGGGAATTCCTTAAGCACGAGTACCGACGCCTTTACGAAGAATGGAGTGTAGCCCATGGTTATGCCCTGTCCCTTCAGGTCTTCCCTAACACTGATGATTTTGGTCATATCGACGATCTCGATTATCGTGAAGTGCGGCATTATCTGCTTTGCCTTGGTCATCTTCTCAAATATCAGGCGTCTCAGACCTCTAGGTTCGATCACATCAGCCGTTTGAACAGGTGGAGCAGCAGGTGGGACTTCCTGCTTAGGTATGGATGGTTTTGCAGGAGATGAAACTTCTTCCTGAATCGCCTGGCTCTGTGCTGCACTCTTTCTCTGGACTGAATAACGTTTAATATCTTCTTCAAGCACTCTGCCGTTAGGCCCGGTACCCTTGACAGCAGACAGGTCCACACCGAGGTCCTTTGCCAGCTTCCTGATTCCAGGAGAGGCCAGCACCTTTGAAATGCTTCTCCTTTCCTCGTCTTTCATCTCGATTACTGCTTCCTGTTTTCTTGGCTGGGGAGGTGCAGGTACCTCTACGGTTGGTGCTGCATGCTCAAAGGCCTGGAAGTTTGAAGATGCTTCGCTCTTGCCGTCATCTACGACAATCATTGCCTCGCCGACCTTTACAACCTTGCCTTCGTCAAATTTAATTTCCAGGACCTTGCCATCAACAGGTGAAGGTATCTTTACTGTAACTTTATCTGTCATGACCTCCACCATATCCTGGTCTTTGTGTATGGAATCACCGGACTTAACAAGCCACTTAACAATCTCCCCTTCTGTTACTCCTTCGCCGATATCAGGCAATTTGAATTCAAACATCTAAGCACTCTCCAATACTTTCCTAACCGCGTTCAATATCCTTCTCTCATTTGGGACATAATATTCCTCCATTCTGTACGGAATGGGTGAATCAGGTCCTGTTACCCTTAAGATAGGGGCATACAGGAAATCTATACCCCGCTCGGTGATCATCGCGGAAATCTCGCCCCCAAAACCTCCTGTCCTGGGCGCCTCATGTACTATGACAACCCTTCCTGTTTTCTGTACGGAATGCATTATTGCATCCTTATCGACCGGGACAAGAGTTCTCAGATCCAGGACTTCTGCATTCAGGTTGTTCTTTTTGACAGTATCCATTACCGTTGGAACCATCGCCCCATATGTTATGATCGTAACATCATCGCCGGTTTGAACTACTTCCGCCTTTCCGATAGGTATCTTGTAGATGTCTTCCGGCACCTCCTGCTTGCCTGCCCTGTACAACCTCTTAGGTTCCAGGAAGATCACCGGATCTTCACCCTGGGAAGATGATACAAGAAGGCCTTTAGCATCGTACGGATTTGAAGGTGTCACTACCGTGAGCCCTGCAGTATGCGCAAAATAGCTTTCACCGCTCTGTGAATGGTATAAACCACCTTTCACACCTGCCCCATATGGTGTCCGCAATACCATAGGACATTCGTACTCTCCACCAGATCTATACCGTATCTTTGCCATCTGGTTTATGATCTGATCCATCGCTGTATATATGAAATCCTGAAACTGTATCTCGGGTATAGGTCGTAGCCCCTGTACGGCCATGCCTATTGCCATTCCAACTATACCCACCTCCACAAGAGGGGTATCGAGAACCCTTTCAGCTCCGTATTTAGAAAGAAGGCCATCCGTTACCCTGAAGACTCCGCCGTCTGTACCAATGTCCTCACCGAGAAGAATGATGCGATCATCAGCTGCCATAAGGTTATCTAGACCTGAATTTAGGGCTTGCACCATATTCATTGTTTTCGACGTCATAGTATGTCCTTAACCTCCTCTTCTAGCATCCATGTCATATTTTTGTAGACATCCTGGAAGGCCGTGATAGGATCGGGCGGAGGTATTTTTTCACATGCATCAAATTTCTCGTCGACGGTCTTGACTGCCTCGTTCCGGATCTTTTCCAGCAGCTTGTCATCAGCGTACTCCATTGATATAAGAAGCTTCTCGCCAATGACGAGGGGATCCTTCTCACTCCCCTCTTTTACGTCGTCCTTTCTGTATTTCGTTGGATCGTCGGATGTTGAGTGCGGCCCCATACGGTAACTCAGTGCATCTATGAGCGTTGGACCCTTGCCTGCCCTGGCATCTTGAATAGCTGCCCTTGCAACTTTATACATCTCGACAAAGTTCATTCCGTCCGCCTTGACTCCGGGCATTCCATAAGCAGAAGCTTTCAATGAAATCTCAACCGGTGTCTGTCTTTCAACAGGTAAAGAAATTGCCCAACCATTGTTCTCGCAGACGAAAACAAGCGGGAGCTTGAAAACTGCCGCAAGGTTCATACCAGCATGAAAATCTGGAGTGGAAGTCGCCCCATCCCCGAATGTTGTTACGACGACATTCTTTTTCTGCCTGTACTTGAGGGCATACGCTGCGCCCGCAGCGAGGGGGAGGTTCGATGCGACTGGGCTCTGAACGGACATGAAGTGCAGAGCCTTGCTCGTATAATGGCTCGGCATCTGTCTTCCTTTTGCGGTGTCGGCTGAATTTCCCATTATCTGATTGATGATAATCTCAATGGGAACACCCCTGTGGAGCATCATAGGTACATCCCTATAATAACCGTATACAAGGTCCTCCCTTTCAAGCGCCATGGAAACACCCACCTGCAAGGCTTCCTGGCCCATGGTTGGAGTGTAAAAGCCCACTCTTCCCTGCCTCTGCGCACTGACTATCTTCTTGTCCAGCGTTCTGGAAAGTACCATAGCGGCATATGCCCTAATGTACTGCGGTTTCTCCGATTGCTTGCTTTCCTTCTTCTGCTGCTGCTCCATTTTCAAACCTCCTTTTAATCCAGGCTTCTGCTGCTTTGTATGAAGATCGTACAAGGGGACCAGACGCCACAAACTGGAACCCCAACTCGTACCCCATGTTTTCAAACATCTTAAATCTCGACATTGGAGAATATTCAACAACTTCCAGCTGCATCCTGGAAGGCCTGAGATACTGACCCAAAGTTACTATATCAACGCCTACTTTCCTCAGATCCCTGAGCGTTTCGGCGACCTCATCATCTGACTCTCCGAGACCGAGCATTATTGAAGATTTTGTAATCTGTGCTGGATTGGCATTCTTGACATATTTCAATACGTGAAGGGATTGATCATAACCGGCTCTTGGATCCCTTACCTTTGGTGTGAGGCGCCTTACTGTTTCAATATTATGCGCTATGACCGAAGGTTCAGCGACGACTATCCTGTCAATAAGATCTTCTCTGCCCTGGAAGTCTGGGATCAGAGATTCAACAAGCACCCCCCTGCTTCTTACAGATGTGATAACTGATGCAAAGTGAGAGGACCCCTGATCCTCCAGGTCATCCCTGTCCACTGATGTTATGACCGCGTATCTGAGCCCCATGCTGCTTATAGCGTCTGAGACCTTTCGCGGCTCCTCGGGATCCAGAGGGAGCATCCTGCCATGCGTTACGGAACAGAAACGGCAGCCACGGGAACAGTTGCTGCCAAGGATCATAAAAGTTGCGGTGCCTGAATCCCAGCACTCTGATACGTTAGGGCACCTTGCCTCCTCGCATACGGTGAAAAGTGTCCTCTCCCTGAGCGTGTCCTTTATCCTGTTGTAATTGGGACCGCCAGGGATTCTGACCTTCACATAGTCCGGTTTCACGGACGTATATGCATCAATCATTCATAAATGTCCTTTTTCGATCTGATCAGGTATTCAAACATTGTCCCTTCGAAGTTCGTAACTGAAGAACGGATTTTTTTCATGATGCTTATTGGTGCCTCTGCCCACATAGATCACACTAAAGGCTCTTGAGGTAGGACAGAAGCGAGGGTAACGAATATTCATACAGATAGTCAATTGAAAAATGACCCTCATCGTACTCATTATATTCATGATCTATACCTGCCAGCCTGAGTGTTTCATGCATGGATCGCATTCCTATGTTGATGGAGAATTCGTCACGCTTACCCACCTGCATGATTATTTTCTTGTTGCGGAGTGACTGAAGGTTTGACTTGATGTTCCTTGCTGGATCATGTGCGATCCAGCGGTTCCAGGTGTCGTAATCGAGCAGGCCTGTATCCAAATCAAAGGGTAGGTCCATTTTCCCTATTTCGTTCCTGCTGGGTGAACAGAAGGCCGTCATTGCAGCTATACCTATTGCATTGAGGTCCTGCCTGGAGTGGTTGGGGCTTTTCCTGAATGCCTCTATTGAATCTGGGAAATCTTTTAGGTGACATCCTCCCCATTCTAAAGGATTGGGGCTTCCTGCTTCAACGAGTGGTAGCTGATACCTTCACGAATCAGGTATCCC
>JBMFWM010000052.1:0-11114 GCA_049965275.1 Thermoplasmata archaeon
ATGACGTATCCAGATTTCCAACAAAGGAGAAACTTGCAGCTTATGCCGGTCTGGAGCCAAGACAGGATCAATTCAGATCTGCAGAGAAATTGAAGGAGATAAATACAGCACCTAAAATCCATTACTCTTTGGAGATGGCCATAGAACTGTCGCTCAAGGGACTTTTGCTATTTCATGGAATAGATTATTCAAAAACGCATAACATTCTTCGCTTGGTCATCAGACTAATTTGATCTGACAGTTTTCTTGACGATAACATAAGAATCCACAAAGAGTTGATTTTTTCTGTATTTCATGCTTTGCTGGACCTAAAGTCAGCAGGTGGTTATTCATATGAGTCATCATACAGCAAGGAATTTTTATTCATAAGGAAGATAAATACAGGGATTCAGTATCAACCATTCTTGATTTAATCAGGAAGCATATCAAAAGTTAATATCTATTATTTTTGGTTTTACCTTGATAATAGGAAAATTCCTCTGAATTCACTTCTTCGCCCTTTTGCCTACTTTACGCTTGCCATCATAAAAATCTGGTTCAAAATATTCACCATATTCTTTCTTAAAAGCTTGTTCTGAATCAAATTCTTTGCTTTCGCCTGTAAGTAAACCCATTATCTTAGCTGTAGGAAGCATTATATCCATTACTTCGAGTGGCAAAAAGCCTTCTTCTGGCCTTTTCTTTATTATTCTGCCAATCGCTATTTGGCAGAGCAGATGCTCTGTATATTCAGGATGGAAAGCATCTCTTGCCTTTTTTAGGACTGGAATCAATCTCTCATCCTGCTGCCTAACAATCGCTTCCAGAATGTAGAAAAAATCGACGTTTTTGAATTTCCACTCATGTGTGTTGGTATCAAAACTCCTTCTTGGCATCTTCTCTATGTATTCAGCAAGTAGATTGTTAAGCAAATTAGAAGATTCATCACATCTTGTCTTGCCTATTGCAAGCAGTATGTCATCTGTCTTGTCTACATTGCCTGTTTTCCCGGAACTTGTTAGTCTATCATTGAACATCGCAATCAACCTTGCTGCTACCGGTTGTCCTATCTCCGCAAGAGCATCAATTACCTCACTGGAAATATTTGGATCGTCAATCAATGGAATTAAGATGTCTGAAGCCTTCACCGGGTCCATCCTGGCCAGAATTGCTGGGCAATACCGTCTTGCCCTGTCGTTCTCATTTTTTAGAATACGAGTTATTCTGCCAAGTTCCTCAGAGCCGAAGCCAGATATTGCGTTTATGAGATCTTCAACATATTCCTTATTCCAGGTATCTACCGGTGTAAGGGATCTCACTTCCCTGATGAGATCTTGTATGGTCATGCCCTCAGTTTTGTAGCCACTTTCTTTCCTGTTCTTCTTTGGCTTTCCTTGTGTGCTCTTATTAGGCATTATACATCTATCTGAACATAATTGTAACAGTTGGTTATAATCTTATCGAAATGGATAGTTTGTAAAGAGGTTGTCAATAAGGAATCTTAGAGCAACCAACATATCTAATCTTGACGCGCTTCAATCCTGGATTAAGAGAGAGTGTTGCAAATCATCATATTTCCTAAATTCCCTGTAAAATTGTTATTGTAAATCTTTAGCTTCTCTCAATACTGAATAGGCAAAGTAATATCTCGCCAGATGATCGGGAGAGACTATATGGAAAAAGTAATGTTCAAGGCAGGAAAGTTGTACACACTCACGGAAATCCTAAGTACAGTCAGTGACGATTATTTTCTAGAAATCGAGAAAACAGTTTTGAAGCCTCCATGGAATAAGAAGAGCATGGATAATGTGATTACTGAATATCGCTTGCAGCGAATATTTGACAAGATCACCCAGAAAGATTACTTTTTCAGGAGTGTTTATGATATTTATTCCATAAACCAGTCACTATTCAGGTTTGTTACATATCTCGGTGGAACCGTGGAAGCGGCAATAATGTTGGATATTCCAGATTTCAGGGAAAATGTCCATAGATATCTGGGGAACAACCTGTTATTTGCCATTCCTTCACCTGAATCACCCGTATTCTATGTCGTTCCTGCAGAATATATCATTCTTGCCAGCTCAAGAAATGCAACTTATCGTTTTGATTACGAAGCTGATGATCTTCCTTCATGCCTTAATAATTATGATGAGACATTGCTTAATATTATTGCGAGCACTTTTGGGTTCAAGAAAATCACCAAAGCTTTGCAAGACGTATCACGCCTTTATGCGTCAATTGCCAATGATTTTGCAGCCATGCTTTCATCGCTTTCAAATGCTGAACGCACCCTCTTAAGAAAACTTTACAATAGATTAGGCGTTCTTTCGTACGTCAACTTGATAGATTCTCGGGACAGGTACCCTGGTATCCCCGTCTCAGCTTTCCTTGACCGGCTGAAGAACGACGGTCAGACTGATCAGGTATCGTTGATCACAAAAGGTATCACATGTCTTGTATGCAGTACGCGCGGTACAACCTCAGGTACAGTTGTAATCTCAACTGAATTCATCAGGAAAATTAGAGAATATCTTGGCATCGAAGTTCATCTTCCTACGAGAGAAGGTGAAGTGCCTCTCCATGATTTCAAGCAACCCTACGAGAAGATGATATCAATACTTTTAGCAACCGAGTTCCTCGAGAGGGTGGGGAAGAAACATGATTCAAACAAGATAGCGCAAGTGACACATATTCCTGTGCAAATCATAGATATCTTACTCAATGTAGCCCATAATAAACTCTGGGTTGATGGCCCTCGAACACGTTATCACCTGACTGAAAACGGGAAAACTATTATGGATTGGAGTGAAAGCTCAAAAACGAAATTAATGAACGCGCTCCAAAACGCATATTGGACCAATGAAGAGACAGGATATATGGCAAATTTACAGCTCCCATCCAGCAGACTTTACTCTATTATCGACGGCATATTGGAAAAAAAGCAACTATTCAAAGCATCTGAAATTATCGACCTTGTACTCGATAATACTTCTGTCTTTGAGGAAAGCAGGAAACAGGTTTTCGAAAGAAGCAGGCAATCATGGTATCATTCGGAGAACGAGCATGAGAGGGAGATGCTGAAATCACCTTGGGAATATTTTCGCTCTATCTACCAATCAGCTACATTTGAGTATCTCCAGGCATTGTATATAGCTGGGAAGATCAACATGTCATCTGATGATGTAACTCCAGACACGTACATCCGGAAAAGTGGAAACCCAGACGAGAACCCTAAGAACACTAAAATTATCAATCAAACTAGCGCGAGGAAAACTGATGGTAAGGTCTCCCTGCTACCAAATTATGAAATGTTGGTTGAGCCATATCTACCCATAGATGACATAATGTACATTGCTGAACTTTCTGAATTGATATCGATAGATCAAGTCATAGTCACAAGGATAACCAAGGCCTCACTGGTAAGATACCTAAACACATTCGGAAACAGTGCCGGCATTATACCCCGGTTGGAAAAGCTCTGTGGAACTCGCCTACCTCAAAATGTAGTAACGCTTATAAACGATGTTGGGGAAAAGGAGAATGAGGTATCTCTGCTTTCTAGCCAGTATGTCCTGTCTGCAAAGGATAGCTCCATAATAAATGATCTAGCGAATAACAAGGAACTTTCAAAGTATTTTGGGAAGAGAATCACTGAAACCACTGCAATAATAAAGCATGGTATTTCCAAAGATCGTATTATAAGTGCAGTGAAGAAGCGTGGATATGTTGTCCATGCGGAGAAAGCCGAAGAGGATGCTGAGTATCGGAAGCCAAAAGGAAGGCGAAGGTTCTACTGAACATGCATTTACCTCCAGGCCTATATTGAAAGCGGTGGAGTATTAGATGCAGGCATTACCTTAACATTTTCAAGTGGGTTTCCTTATGGATGATAGGCGATAAAGAAAATCAAGCTGACCATTGTCTCTTTCATCGAATAACAATCTCCTCTGCTAGATCGAAGTGAAACAGGTCAGATCGCATATTTCTTCATGCTTGGTTGACCATGAAGTCAAATAGCTAGCAAGAAAGGCAGATTATCTCCTGTTGAAATTTGAATAAGAAGTTACTGTGTTCCACCAAAATCTTCTCATGGATAGTAACTTGTGTATGAAGATTAATACCAAAGTTGGCAGGTTTCTCAGCGCCGGTTTATTTTTTTCCAAAAACGTCGGTTAATTCTTTCCACTTTCCATAATGGAAGCGGGGGATCAACTGTTGGATGTGGAGGCGTTGTACATTATTGGAGAAAAACGTGATAGAGGAATACCTGTAAACGACATTGCAAAGGAGATGGGAATAAGCATGCCAACGGTGAAGAAATCCTTCGTCTAAAAGGACTGCTCTCCTTACTTATAAGAAAGACGTTTCACCAGCTATCAAAGTTGAACACTAAAGCATATCCTGCCCTACCCATTTTCTAGGAGGAATCATATACAAAATGTATTTGGCCCAAGAATATACATATTTTTCGAGGGAGGTACGAAAGCAAGCGAAATCTAAATCCACGCTTGTATATAGTAGATCTAAGAATTACCACTTCCCCAACATAGAAGGTCGAGTCGCGTGTGATGCAGAAGATGTGAGAAGCATATAAGCCAGAAATTCATCAACAAGGCAGCAGATATAAAATAACAATAGTGCTTTCCTGAGGTGTGAGCACTGATAGTGATATCACGGTGATGCACGGAACCTGTCATATTACAGAGGCAGGAATGAGCTTCTCCTTCTGGTCGGAGATTTCTGGCATAACGAAACGAAAAGAGAAGACTATTCACCCGTTCTCGAACAGTGCCAGAGACACTTTCAACCTTCTTCATCATGCAGGATTACTTAACGGAAATACAAAAAGATATGACAAGATGCGTGGATTTTTCCCGTCGTCTGATGATGTCCCTTTGCCCTCAGGAGAGCTTTCCGGTCTCGTTCAGGAAGCATCTGGTGGCGAGAATACTGTTTACCTGATGAAGGAGTGGGAAGTGCCTGCCGTTATTTGTGGGACCGACGATGCTTTCACCGCACTTCTAAGCATGAATGAGGATTCTGCTGAGATTGGATTTGTTATAGGAACCGACCTGAGGTTCTGGGCATCAGTGGCCGCGTACGCCTTCAATCTTATCGGTGAACAGAAATTTCTCCCTGCAGTTGTAGAAGAAGGCCCCTCCGTGAGATCAAGATGGATTCCCTTACTTGAAACTAATGAGGATCAGAGTGGACTTTATGAGATCATTAAGAACATGCCAGGGGTGTGCCTTGCATTCAATCATGACGAAGTCAATGCAGAAACCATGGTTAGAATGTTTCTCTCTTCAATAATGGATAGCATATGCAGGAAATTTGCTGGCGGGAGTCATAATGTGCCCAGTGTTGGAAGTACCGCTGGTGATACGACGAAATGGGCTGTTTCTCTCTCTTCCCAGAACTCCCTAATAACTTATAACAGGAGCCTTGTGATACAGAAGATCTCGTCCTGGACCAGGAGGATCCAGAACAGGCTGGAATTTCCGTTGAGAATGTGCTTTGATCTTGTTTCTCCTGTGGATAACAGCAACAGATGGGTTCTCAGGTTCATGATCCAATCAAAAAGTGATCCAAGTCTCCTGATACCATTCAGCAGGATATGGAACCGGAAGGATCTCGAGGCTCTCTCCATTATAAGGAAGTATTCCGAGTTCCCGGAAGAGTTCCTTCTCCAGTCCCTGGGTATAGCCCAGTCCATATTTCCAGCCATAAGCAAGAGCCTCCAATCGGCTAATCCAAGCGAGGTCGGGTTATCAACCGAAGAGGTCTTTAAATTTCTCAAGAACTACAGCGGCATCCTTGGAGATGCTGGCTTTGGCATTCTTTTTCCAGATTGGTGGGGCAAGGCAGGAAGGAAGCTCGGCGTCAAGGTAAAGGCAACTCCCGCCTCAGGAACCGGGAAGGTTGGCCTTAACGCACTGATCAGCTACAATCTTGAAATTGTTGTAGATGGCGAGCCAATCTCTCCCGAAGAATTGGATAAACTTTCAAGGCTTAAGGCTCCACTTGTCCAGATAGGCCAGAAATGGGTGGAGGTTGATCAGGACAGGCTGAGGAATATCCTGAAATTGATGAGTGAAGACAGGAAGGCTGTCTCCCTGATGGAACTGCTTTCAATGGATGCAGGAAAAGGGAGCATACCCATAGTTGATATCTCTGGCGAGGGATGGGTCGGCAAGTTGCTCAACGGGAAATCAAAAATTACTAGCATGGAAGAACCGAGGAACTTTGTCGGTAAACTCAGGGAATACCAGAAGACAGGAGCTTCATGGCTGACATTCATGACCGGAATTGGGTTCGGCTGCTGCCTTGCTGACGACATGGGCCTCGGGAAGACGGTTGAGGTGATAGCTTTCCTTCTGGAGAGAAAGAGGAGGATAAAGAATACCGGTGTTTCCCTTATCGTTTGCCCTACCTCGGTGATAAGCAACTGGGCTCACGAGATCAGGAGATTCTCTCCGTCGCTGAAGGTGGGAGTGCATCATGGTCTCTCACGGGATAAGGAAGCGGCGTTCATCAATAAAGCGGTGGACTTTGATGTAATACTGACATCATACGCACTTCTCCAGCGAGATATAGAGTTTCTCTCAAAGGTCAGGTGGGACGGTGTGATCGCCGATGAAGCGCAGTATGTGAAGAACTATTCTACGAAACAGAGCAAGGCTCTTCGGGCACTGGAAGCAGGTTACCGTTTGGCACTCACCGGCACTCCGATAGAAAACAGGCTTGAGGATCTCAGGTCCATCTTTGACTTCATAAATCCTGGCTATCTCGGCGGAGAAAAAAGATTTAGGGAGCTCTTTTCAAGCCCCATAGAAAATGAGGGGGACGAGGAAGCTGCCAACACATTGAACAGGCTCGTGAATCCGTTCATCCTGCGACGTGTGAAATCTGACAGGAAAATAATATCTGATCTCCCCGAGAAGGATGAAGTGAAAGTCTTTGTCCCGGTGACGGAGGAACAGGCATCTCTCTATGATGCAACCGTTAATTCCATGCTGGATGCAATTGCAGAGAAGGAAGGGATTGCAAGGAAAGGAGTAATACTCTCAACGATAACCAAGCTGAAAAGGCTCCTGGATCATCCGTCAATGGTTTCGGGAGACACAGATAGAAGGATGGACAGGTCACAGAAACTGATACGCCTCATGGAGATGCTCCAGGAAATTCATGAGAGCGGTGAAAAAACGCTCATCTTCACGCAGTATATAGAAGCGGGGAAGATAATAAAGGAAGGCATACTCAAGAGGTTCCAGGATGAAGCTCTTTTCATGAGCGGAAACACCCCCAGGATAATGAGGGAGCAGATGGTTGAGAGTTTCCAGAGCCCAGATGGCCCGAGAATCTTCGTTATATCCGTGAAGGCTGGCGGATTCGGGATCAATCTAACCGCTGCAAGCAACGTTATCCATTTTGACAGGTGGTGGAATCCATCGGTTGAGGATCAGGCAACGGACAGGGCTTACAGGATTGGGCAGTCCAGGCGGGTGCATGTCTACAAGTTCGTATCAACCGGTACCATTGAGGAAAAAATAGACGAGATAATTGAGGGAAAGAGTTCCCTCAGGAAGAAGATTGTCGGGACTTCTGACGAATCATGGATGACGGAGCTTACCGGAAATGAGCTGAAGAATGTCTTTACGCTGAGAAGGGAGATCGTGACCGATGGAGGTGATCGCTAGATGGCTCGTCGTAGGTACAGTTACTCATACTATCCGTATTATCCGCCCAGCACGCCAAGAAAGACAGAGGGGGGAATGAAGATAAAGTCCAAGAGGGGCGAGATTGGCGGAAAGTGGTGGTCGAAAAGACTACTTTCCATCCTGAGTTCATATGGTTGGTCCGGTAGGCTTGATCGGGGTAGGCGATACGCAAGATCAGGGCAGGTCCTGAGGATCAATATCGGAAATGGAAGAGTACAGGCAGAGGTCCAGGGATCAAGAAGCACTCCCTACAAGGTAGAGATTGTTTTTCCACTGGCAGGAGAGAGATCCTGGAAGGAGATTTTCTCATACCTGAAGGAAAAACCAGAGATTATTTCGCACATGCTTACTGGAGAGTTATTACCTGAAGTTGAAGAAGCCTTCAGGAAGGCAAAGTCTCCCATCTTCCCGGAAAAGCCAAGTGAGATCACAATGAACTGCGACTGCCCGGACTACGCAAACCCATGCAAGCACATTGCTGCTGTCTTCTACGTCCTGGCGGATAACCTGGATGAAGATCCTTTCCTGCTCTTCCAGCTCAAAGGGAAGAAGAAGGACGAAGTGATGAGATCAATATCTGAAAAGAGCGAGGCGCATATTCCGGCTGCCGGTATGAAAAGCACGAAAGATGCCGGTGGGATTTCAGCGGAAACCTTATCGGGGTTCTGGAGATCATATTCTGTAAGAGTGAAGCCAGTGGCGGGCGGCAATAAACCATCGATATCCCCACTCAAGAAGTATCCGTTGCCGGAGGATTTCAATGATCCGCTTGTCATATCCATCCTTACAGGTTATTATAATGAGATTGAAAAAAGAATGCAGAAACTCATCGTCAATGATAAGTGAGTTTGGATATCAAGCAAGATCGCTTCCAGAGGATTGAAGGAATTATTCCCGATCTTTGCTGCCCTTTCTTCCATGTGCGGTATATCCCGTTAAGGGAAAATAAGCTGGCGTCCTTTTCATCTGACTACTTCAGACATTGATCCTTAATGCAACAGAATCATCGACGTTGCAAGAAATGAATCCAAAATAATTTCAATTTGGTTTGAATGCCTGATTGAGGAAGTGAAACATCATAGGAATCGAAGATCCTAGCAAACCACTGATAATCCAGAGTGATGGTACGATTTTTCTCGAGGTTGACAAGGATCCTGATCATGCATGCCGGGATGTCCTTGCAAGGTTTTCTGAACTAATCAAGTCGCCTGAGCACGTTCACACTTATAAGATGACACCCCTCGCGACATGGAATGCCGCTTCTTCACAGATCTCGCTTGACGAAATAATTAGCGCTCTTTCATCTTTTTCGAGATATGACCTGCCGCAAAACGTGGTAGCAAATGTCAGGGACTGGTATGGCAGGTATGGCAAGGTGCGGTTACAGAAGAATCCAGAGGTGACTGAGAGTTCTGCAAAGACCGCTTCTATACCTGATCTGATCTACCTGGTTTCAGATGACGCATTCGTGATTCAGGAAATACTTGGCAGGAAAGGGATATCCCCATTCATACGCCGGATTGTTTCTGGAAGCTGCCTTGAGATCAGTTCGATATTCAGGGGAAGGCTCAAGCAGGCGTTGATAAAAGTAGGATATCCTGTAGACGATCGCGTTGGGTATCTTCAGGGCGATCCACTTGACTTTTCACTGAGATCCGATACCATGGCTGGAAGAAAATTTACGATCCGTCCATACCAGGCTGATGCAGTATCAGCTTTCATCCACGGCGAAAGTGCTAATATGAGCGGAATCGTTGTTTTGCCCAGTGGTGCGGGAAAAACGGTAGTGGGCATGGGAATAATGGAGAAAATACGAGAGAGCACGTTGATCATCACAACAGGCACGGTTGCAGCTCGTCAGTGGATATCAGAACTGATCGACAAGTCAAACCTGGGTCCGGGATCAATTGGCGAGTACACAGGCGATAGCAAGGAGATCCTTCCTGTGACTGTGACAACGTATCAGGTTCTTACTTATTCACCAGGCAGGAAAAAGAAGATCGTCGATGCAGCAGATGCATTGGTTGAGAAGGAGAATGTCGAGGAAGTCCAGCCTGAAGAAAAGCTGAAGGAGTATCCGCATCTTGACATATTCCGGGCAAGAAACTGGGGGCTCATAATATATGATGAAGTGCATCTGTTACCTGCACCTGTTTTCCGCATTACATCTGAAATACAGGCGAAGAAGAGGCTTGGACTCACTGCCACGCTGATAAGGGAGGATGGAAAGGAGGAGGACGTTTTCTCCCTGATTGGACCAAAGAAGTTCGACGCACCATGGAAGGATCTCGAGAAGCAGGGTTGGATTGCAACTGCATACTGCAATGAGATAAGGGTCAAGTTTCCTAGCGATGAACATAGGATGAATTATGCAGTGGCTCCGCAGCGCCTTAAATACAGGACAGCTGCAGAAAATCCTGCAAAACTTTCCGTAGTGCGCTCTCTTCTAGAGAGACTCTCTCCAGAAGATTCGGTCCTCATAATAGGCGATTACATTGAGCAGCTTGAAAAGATATCAACAGAAATGAACCTGCCGCTAATAACGGGAAAGATGAAGAATGAAATGCGGGAAAAGCTCTATTCTGAATTCCGCGAAGGTTCATTGAGCGTGCTTGTGGTCTCAAAAGTTGCAAACTATGCGATTGACCTTCCTGATGCCAATGTTGCTATACAGGTATCCGGCACATTTGGATCCAGACAGGAAGAGGCACAGCGCCTTGGACGACTTTTAAGGCCCAAGAGTTCTGGTATAAGTGCACATTTCTACACAATAGTGACAAAAGATACTGTGGACCAGGATTTTTCTATGAAGAGGCAACTCTTTCTCACAGAGAGAGGCTACAAATACACAATCATCGATCATGAGAATCTGCTCCATGAACTCTCTGTTAGCAATGAGAAATAATCTGTTGAAATCATTTTATAAGGTTTCTGGGAGAAACGGGAATAATTTGGCCTAAACTGACACTAATCCTGGGACTTCTGCCTTTTTTTCTGAGATTGTCTTGATCCATGAATGGAGAGATGACTTGACTAGGAAAAGAATAATTTAGCCTCAATAGATAGTGGAATGATAAGAATGAACCTGGACATGAGAATGATCCCATTTCATGAGAGATTTCCCCAGGTGGCTGAAAAAGAGCTGCGCATACTTCTCATTCCCGGCGATAATAAATATGGACTCCCTGCAGGCGCATATGCCTTACTCGAAAGTTTTGTAACCTGCCGCTCAAGAAATGTGATTGCAGGAGGGTATTCCTGAATGTTCTTTACGGAAAGAACATGCTGGCGACCATTGGCTATGGCTGGGAAGACATTGGCTTCTATGCCAACTGGTTTGGCAAGGGAAACCATTTTATACATAACGCCTTAAGTTATTACGCATAACTTTCTCAACTCCTCATTAGGTTT
>JBMFWM010000053.1:0-10944 GCA_049965275.1 Thermoplasmata archaeon
CTCAAAACAGTCTATGTCCTCAATGCTCATGCCTATTCTATCCAGTGCCTTATAGGTTGCAGGAACGGGGCCTGTGAGCATGCTGACAGGATCAACGCCAACAGCAGAAAAGGAGACAAACCGGCCTCTTGGCTCAATAACATTGTCTTTTACAAATTTACCGGAAGCGATGATTGTAAAACTTGCGCCATCGGATATCTGGCTAGAGTTGCCTGCAGTTATCATTTCAATTCCAGGAAACGCCTCCTTTAGGCTGGAAAGTGCTTCCAAAGAAGTATTGCTTCGAATGCCCTCGTCTGCTTCTATAATCTGGCCCTCGGGATACTTATGAGGTAAAATTTCTCTTTTAAAGTGACTTCTTGCTGCTGTTGCTCTCATATGGCTCTCGAAGCTAAATTGATCAAGATCTTTTCTTGACATTGACTTTCGTTTTGCAATTATAGCAGCGCCCTTCGCCTGCGAGAACCATCCGCTGTCTAATGCGTACCTCTCCCTGATAGCTTCTGTAACCGGATTTGATTTTTCGTTAATTGTAGATCCGAGAGGTATCCTTGACATTGACTCAACGCCGCCTGCCACTACCAGATTGGCATATCCTGACTCTATGCTCTGAGCTGCAAATTGTATCGCCTGCAAAGATGATCCGCACTGCCTGTCTATAGAAACAGCGGGAATGCTTTCAGGCAGACCGGCAGAAAGAACAATATTTCGAGCGACATTCATACCCTGCTCATTGATCTGCCCTACGCAGCCAACAATGCAGTCATCTATGCTTTCGGGATTTATTCCTGAGCGAGAAAGAAGGCCGTTAAGCACCCCTGCAGCGAGCTCAACAGGATGAGCGCGGGCAAGGGATCCATTTCTTTTTCCTATTGGGCTTCTTGCAGCATCAATGATGTAGGATTGGTTTCTGTCATCCATGAAGATGAGATGATTAAACCCGCTATTAATTTATATCTAGACCATTAAAGAGAGGTATTATTATGGAGCAAAAACCTCATATGCACATTTCCGTGCACGTGATCATATTTTCAACCAATAAAATAAACCATGCTCTTGATTTGAATTTGTAGTGCCTTATCCGATTTAGCACTGAATAAACGTGATTAGTTTTCAGAGACATGGTTAAAACCTTATATTCCAATCTCCAATACCTTGAGACCTTAGTCCAGTTCAGTAACAATGATGGACGCGCCTAGGGAAAGGTGGAATAGTTGAAGCTTCCAAAAATAGTTCAAATGTATTGCCCTAAATGTGATGCGCACACACCTCATGAGGTAGAGAGAGTCAGGAAGAGAAAGGCCAGTGAGTTTGGCGCAGGACAGAGGAGATTCAGAAGAGTCACGTCAGGTTTCGGCGGTTTCCCGAGACCAAGATATGAAGGGAGAGAAAAGCCAACCAAAAGGGTATCAATCAAGTTCAGATGCACGAAATGCAAGAAGGCTATAACGATACCGACACAAAGGGCCAAGAAGTTCGAGATAATAGAGTGATAACATGACCGAGAGAAGTTTTGTTAAGTTGAAGAATGCCGGAAATAAATTCATAAAGATAAAGTGCCCTGACTGCAGCAATGAGCAGGTCACTTACACGAAGATATCGAGCCCGGTGACATGCTTGATTTGCGGTAATACAATCGCAAGACCAACCGGTGGAACGCTCGAGACAACCTCTGAGGTTGTAGAAGACGCGATATGAAGGATGAATTCCCCCAGGTTGGCGACCTTGTTGTCGTCACGATCAAAGAAGTAAAGAATTTTGGTGCAAAAGCAACCTTGGAGGAATACAAGGGGAAGGAAGGTTTTATCCATATCGCTGAGGTTGCAAGAGGCTGGGTAAAGTATATCAGGGATTACCTCAGGGAAGGCCAGAAGACAGTCTGTAAGGTTCTTAACGTCGATCTCCAGAAAGGTGCTATTGATCTTTCACTAAAAAGGGTTAACGCTCATCAGAAAAGGGAGAAGATATCTGAATGGAAGAATGATCAGAAGGCAACGAAGTTGCTTGAGATTGTTGCGGCTAACCTCGGAATAACGGTTGATAAATGCGAAGATGAATTCGCCAAGGACCTTGAGACGAAGTATGGTTACCTGTACCGTGCATTTGAAGATGCTGCATCCGACGAAAATTGGCTTCCTGAAGTCTCGGCACCCTGGAAAAAAGCTTTCATGAAGGTTGCAGTTGAGAACGTTACCATACCTTCGGTTAAGATTGGAGGATATGTTGAGATGTACTCACTTGCAAGTGATGGCGTGGAGCGGATCAAAGAAGTCATAGGACAAAATGAAGAAGAAAAGATCAAGATCCAATATGCAGGGGCTCCAAGATACAGATTACAGGTTGTTGATACGGACTACAAATCGGCAGAGGAAAATCTTAAGAATTCCATAGAAGGGATGGAAGCACGTGCGAAGAAGCTTGGGGTTGCTTTCGAATTTAACAGGTCGACCGGAAAATGAAGTCTTCAATAATGAAGTGCCCGAATTGTGGCAAATACACAATGAGTGCTGTGTGTCCCGTATGCGGCTCTCAGACATTCTGTGCACTCCCCCCAAGATATTCACCTAATGATAGATTCCAGAGATTCAGGCTGGAGAAGATAGAGGCAAAAAATGATGGAGAAAATAATAGTCAATAAAATCAAGAGTCCACGCTTGTCAAACCCGGTCTTTGTTGTTGGTCTTCCGGGTATAGGAAACGTTGGGAAGATTGCTGTGGAATACCTTATAGACAAACTTAAGATGATCAGGATGACAGATATCGTGACTCAATACCTGCCTCCCCAGGTTTTCATAAATGAGGAGGGCTTGATTCACCTTGCAAAGAATTCTATCTATTACAAGAAGAGAATAAATAAGAATGACCTGGTCATTGTAACTGGAGACTTCCAGGGAACAACTCAGGAAGGCCAGTATGAGCTTTCATACCTCATATTGCAACTAGCAAAGGAAATGAAAGCTTCGGCCGTTTATACGCTTGGTGGCTACAGCGTAGGCAAGATCGTGGAACATCCAAGAGTACTTGGTGCTGTGTCAGACAGGAAGATGCTTGAAGTTCTCAAGACAGCCGGCGTAGTATTCCCGAAGGGTGAACCTGGCGGCGGTATTGTTGGTTCAGCTGGTCTTGTTCTGGGTCTTGCTACAGAGGTATTTGGAATGAGTTCCGCCTGCCTGATGGGAGAAACCTCAGGATATTTTGCCGACCCTCGGGGGGCCATGGTCCTGCTTGAAACACTTTCAAAACTGCTCTCCACAGATGTAGATCTTCAGGAGCTTGATGAGAGAAGCAAACAAATCGAAGAAATAACGGGTAAAATGCAACAGGAAGGAATGCAGCAGAAACCTCCTGGAAAAGATGATCTCGGCTATTTCGGATGATGATATTTCCCACAGATTAAAGTAAAATACGGTCATCTCTATTTATATTGACGTGGTTGGTTCCATGGATAATGCATACCTAGGCAAAATAGGTGTGAAAGTGTATCACCCTATCTTTACTGCGACAACACTGTACAAATTCGATGTGGTGAACAGGATTGATTTGAGCCAGTCCTACAGGAATTACATAAAGCAGAACCCAGTAGCCAGATTTGGCGAGCGTGGAATTATGGGGCCACTAGGGACCTACGAATATGAGCAGGCAGTAAAGCAGGCACACTTTCAGGCAATTCTTGAGGCAGAAAAAATAAGCTTGGATATAGAGAAGAATTTTGATAAGGATTTATCGGAAAATCCAGGAAATCTAGAAACTGTAGATCTATCGAATGTAACAAAAGTTTCACTGATTCAGGGTAAGGACCTAAAGTTGCCAAGGCTGGTCTTTCAATCCAGCACGGAGAGGATGAATACAAATTAATGCACAATAACTTTGAGAAGTTAGCTAAACTGGATGATGAAACTATCGCGCGGTACAGGGCAGTTCTCGAAAAGGTCTTTGAAGAAAGGTTCATCGGCGAAGGTATGAAGCTTGGGAATGGCTCGAATTAGCGATGATCGAACCTATTGATTTCCTTCGAAACTAGTATTACAATTACGTAGAAAAATTCCAGCTCCTCATTGATTTAGGGCAATTATGAAGAGAACGCAGGCGCAATCCGAATCAGATCACCTAATTCTTAAATTGTCAGACAAAAATAAGAAATAATTTAAGGAACAGATGGATAGTCAACCAATGGCAAATCGACATTATACCATTTCAGAAGGAAAAGAGATCTCAATTTCTGAATTCTTTGAAAAAAACCGGCATATATTAGGATTTGACTCACCACAAAAAGCACTGTACATGATTGTCAAGGAAGCCCTTGACAACTCGCTTGACGCATGCGAGGAACATCAAATACTTCCTGAAATAAGGGTTTCTGTTAAGAGAATGGAACAGGAGGAATTTGAGGTAACTGTAGAGGATAATGGCCCGGGTATTGACAGGAAAGAGGTGCCTAGAGTGTTTGGCCAGCTTTTATACGGTTCAAGGTTTCACTCCTTCAAACAATCAAGGGGACAACAGGGGATAGGCATCACAGCAGCTGTCCTCTATGCACAGATAACCACGGGAAAGGAGGCATACATCAGGACAAGAAAGACAGGAGAGGAGGTTGCGTACGACTTCAAGTTATCAATAAATATCAAGGAGAACAGGGCAAATATAATTGAGGAAAAACCGATCATATGGGAAACTCCGCATGGTACAATAATATCTGTTCACGCAAAAGGGAAGTATCAGGTCGGGAAGCAGTCAATATTTGAGTACCTGAAGGAGACTGCAACGGTGAATCCCAACATGAGCCTGAGATTTGAGGACCCGGAAGGGAAGATCTTTCAATTTAAGAGGGTTGTGGAGAGACCATCGGAACCGGCACGATCTATAAAGCCATACCCGCTTGGCCTCGAACCTGGCGAAATTATATCGATGGCGCATGAATCAACTGCTTCTACTGCGACGGGATTCCTGTCTGGAGATTTCAGCAGGATAAGCAGGAATTCCGCAGAAGAGATTTGCAGCATGGCAGGCATAAACCCCGAAAAGAAACCCTCTGAGATAACCCTCACAGATGTAAAGAACATAAAGTCTTCTTTGGATAAAATCAAGATACTTCCCCCTTCCCCGGATTGTCTATCACCTCTAGGGGAAGAATTCATCAGAAAAGGTCTGAGGAATATTTACGACGAGCTTCACCCTGCATTCTATTCGAAACCTGTCATGAGACCGGTTTCCACTTACAATGGGAACCCCTTTTCCGTTGAAGTCGGCCTTGTATACGGGGGCGATCTGCCTAGCGACGAGCCCGTAAGAGTTGTAAGGTATGCAAATAAGGTACCGCTTCTTTACCAGCCGGGAGCATGTGCTACGACCAAGGCGCTGTCTGAAATAGACTGGCGTTCATATGGGCTGGATCAGAGGAATGGAACAGGCGTACCCTTCGGGCCGATGATTCTTTTCATCCATGTCTTCGGGATAAGGGTGCCGTACACTTCTGAATCTAAGGAGGCAGTAGCGCCTGTAAATGAAATATCGGAGGAGATAAAAGCTGCTCTTAAGTCTGCAGCCAGATCGGTCAAGGGTTTCCTTAACAAGAGGGAAAAAAGGAAGAAGATCAGCGAAAAGTTCAGGCTAGTAAGTACAATAATACCGGAGATATCTGAAAAATCGAGCGCGATTACCGGGCTTGAACAAATACCCATAGAACCGGTGCTATCAAAAGTAGCGAATGTTGTCTTTATTAATGAGTCGTTTGAGCCCTCAGAGGGCGGGATCCTTGTTAAACTGGTTGTACATAATTACACCTCGGTACCAAGATCATTTGAGATAATTGCGGATCCCCCGATCGGTGAAATCGTGGATCAGCAGACCGAGTTCAGTGTGAAGGATCTAATGCCGGCTGTCAATGTGACTTTCACATTCAAAGTCGCTGTTGAGGCGGGGAGATATCCGGGAACAGACTACTACTTCAAGGGAATAGACCCAGTCTACGTAAATGGCGCTGAACCCCTTCCAGCTGACTGGAATATAGCTAAGACCGATGTTGAAGAGGTGACAGAAGATGTCCAATGAAAGCCCGGACACTGGAAAGAAACTTGTTGATCTTGCAAGGTCAGTCTATAACTCTCTGAAGTCGGGAGAAGTTCCAGAATTAATAATGCCATCAAGAAACAGGGAAAATATTGTCCTAGATCCAATGTATTCCGTTTGGAGGTATGGAGACTCAAAGGTTACAAGAAGCGCAAAATATGTAGATGGTGCCGAGTACATACTGAAATCGCTCTACATGATTGAGTTCATACTCGAGATGATAAAAGGATCGAAGACTTCAACTTTGAGGGAGATGTATTATATTTCAGAAGGCTGGAAAAATGGAAAGTTCGGCACTCAGGATGAATCTGATATCATGGCCGAGGATCTTGAGGTCATTACATCATTGATGAGGGAAGATTTCCGCCTGAGGCCGGAAGAAAATGGCGCTTCGGTTATAGGCAACCTGACGATAGAAGAAAAGAACAGGAAGGGTGAATTCAAGAGGATCAACTGCAAGGATGACGTTGGCGAAGGTGGTTATAACATTCCATACAACGTGGATCAGGAGAAACTCAAAATCGTATCATCAGATGCCGATTTTGTCCTTGCGATTGAGACCGGCGGTATGTTTGACAGGCTTGTAGAAAATGGCTTCGACGAAAGATTCAGATCTATTCTAGTGCACCTGAAAGGTCAGCCGGCAAGAAGCACCAGGCGACTCTTAAAGAGGCTTAACGAGGAGCAGCATCTTCCTATTTACGTATTCACAGACGGTGATCCATGGTCGTTCAGGATATTTGCATCTGTTGCCTACGGTGCCATTAAAACCGCACACATTTCTCAGCACCTTGCTGTTCCGACGGCACAGTTTATTGGAATCACAGCTAGCGATATTATGAATTATGATCTTCCCACGGATGTGCTCACAGACAAGGACCAGCAGGCACTTCAAGCAGAATTGAAGGACCCGAGGTTCTTGAATGATTTCTGGAAGTCGGAGATAGAAGCAATGCTGAAGATGAACAAGAAGGCAGAGCAGCAGGCACTTGCCAAGTATGGGCTCGATTTTGTGACCGATAAATACCTGCCGGACAAGCTATCAGGACCAAATGACCTGGGGGAGTAAATGGTACGAATTGCAGTTGCACAGATGCAGTCCAGCGACAATATCGATGAGAATATCAGCAAGAGCATGTCTCTCCATGCAAAAGCGGAAGAAGGTTCCGCTGATCTTATCGCCTATCCTGAGTATCAACTCTACTTAGCGGATTATTCAAAGAGAGATGATGCGTATCTGGCAGGGAAGAAGATCCGTAATATTCTTCCTGGATTTCTTGATTCGCTGCGAGTCCCTGCGCTTATAAACTATCCTGAACTATATGGGGACAGGATATACAACACATCTGCGTTCGTTCGTGACTCGAAGATTCAGTGGAAGTATAGAAAAATCCACCTGTTTAACGCTTATACTCGAAGAGAAGGGGACGTATTTTCTGCAGGCCGGAAATTACAACCTGGCGGGCTGATGAATGATGTAAAGTTCTCAACACTTATCTGCTATGACCTGAGATTCCCCGAACTTTCGAGATACTTCGCAATTTCTGGAGGAGAATTACTTATCTACCAGGCCGGGTGGTTCAGTGGCGAAAATAAGGCAGATCAGTGGTTAACGCTCCTTAAGGCAACGGCAATCCAGAATGGGCTTTATGTTGCTGGGGCAGGCCAGACTGGACCAAAGTTCACAGGGAATTCGGTTATATTCGACCCTGATGGAAGAATGATTGCACATGAAAGAGAGAGGGAGGGAGTGATATTCGCAGATGTTTCAAAGGATTCCGTAATGCGGTACAGGAATGATTCTGCCCTGCTGAGCGCCAGAAGAGATGATGTTTATTCTCTCAGAATGCACATTAACTGAACCTCAGGATTGAAAGCTAAACAATCTTCTTCAGAAGTATAAGCATTTCACCTGGATCTGAGAGCCTGTATCTTGAAATGCTCTCTCCAGGGCCGACATGAATCGTGATGGCATCTGGGTTCTCCTTGAATGCGTCTTCGTCTGTGCTGTCATCGCCTGCGATTAGTTTCTTCATACCGGCAGAATATTTTTTAATAGCTATCCCCTTGTTTATGTCAGGTATCCTCAACTCCATGATTCTCTTTCCTATATAAACAGACATACCTGTGTCTTGTGCGAGTTCATTTACCAGATCCTTGAGTTGATCGAAGTATTCTGGAAGCATTAGGCCGGTGTGAAAGAGCAGATTGCCTCCTTTATTATACATTCGGAGACCGGTGAATTGCCTTATATAAATGCCCTTTTTGCTGTAAAGATCGTCGCATATCTTCACGTAGTGCTCAAAATCGGGGATGTTGTACCTTATATCCCCCTTTAGCGAAGTCATTGCACCATGCAGGGCAATTATATTAAATCCTGAACCGATAAAACCCGTGATTTCCTGCAGTGATCTTCCGGTTACTATGAACATCCGGTACCTTAGATCCAGTGCTTCGAGTGTTTGTATTAGATCTGTGGATGCGAGTGCATCCTCCGGATTGATTGAAATGGGAACTAGAGTGCCATCGTAGTCCAGGAAAAGGGCAGGTTTCTGCAACTGAATTTCTTCAATCAAGCGCTTAATTGTGAGTTGGTTTTGATTTATTCATTTCACCCGGCCATCTTTTTGAAATCTCCTTCTCAATCCTTGAAAGCCACCACGAAGTATTCTTTCTCCGCACAACTGCCTTCAAGTCAGCAAGCCTGCTCCTTCTCTCTTCAGGGTCCATACTGAGCGCACCGTACAGGGATTCCGCCATTTCCTTAATGTCGTTAGGATTTACCAGTATTGCAGACCGCAGATCGGCACTGGCACCCGCAAATTTAGACAGAATAAGAATGCCGTCTTCTGATGCTGCGGCAAACTCTTTAGCGACAAGGTTTAGTCCGTCAATGAGAGGAGTAATGAATGCAATGTCGGAGAATCTGTAGTGGTTCTTGAGTACATTATCTGAAACCTTCCTGTACATATAGACGATGGGAGTCCATTCAAGGTCACCGAATCTTCCGTTCACTCGCCCGATATTCATCTCTAGTTCACGCTTCATCGCAATATAATCACTCACTGTGGTTCTCGAAGGGGTCACTAGCATGACAAAGTTGAATTTTCCCTTTAGATCCGGGTGCCTTGAAAGCATATATTCAACTGCCAGAACCCTGTTTTTCAGTCCCTTGGTGTAATCCAGCCTGTCTACCGAAAATATTGTCTTCCTTTTTGGATAAGATTTCCTGCGTGTTTCGGAGAGGTTCCATGCGCCATAGTATTTGTCGTCTATTCCCAGAGGAATTGCAAGAACCTTGTTTCTTATTGACCCTGCCGAACCAAGTATTTGCTCCTGAGTTTCCAGGAAATTCCTGACAAATATATCTGTATGAAATGTAATCAGATTAGATGAGGTCAGCGACTCTAGAATTTGCTTTGCCTGCGGGAGTATTGAAAAGAATTCGCCAGCTACCCATGGTATGTGCCATGTCATCACAATAAAGGAATCTGGTAACATTTTCCTGATCATGCCTGGAACCAGTGAGAGCTGATAATCGTGCACCCAGATTACTGTATCCTTATCAGCATATCTGGAGATTCTCTCTGCAAATTTCCTGTTTACAGTAACATATGGCTCATATGCCCGATCTTCGGTCTTTATCTTTTCTCTGAAATAGTGAAATAGGGGCCAGAGTGTCCCATTGGAAAAATCATCATAGAAACCCCGCTTCTCATGTGAGCCCAGTATCACCCTGGATATGCGGTATCCGTCTACGGCTTCATCCTGGTAGTTTGAATCTGATGTGCCGTCGCCCCAGCAAACCCATGTGCACTCCCTTTCATTCATGAGCCTTCTGAGGCTTGATGCGACGCCGCCCACATTCTGCCTAACTACATCTTTCCCCTCAACTCTGTCGTGAGAAAAGGGGGCCCGTGCAGTCGCAACAATATATTTCATGCTATTGCATTAGCAAATCGTATATAATATTGAGGCTTGGTCAAATGATAATTATTCCTAATATGTTAGTATCAATATTTATTATTATTACATCAATCATTGGTTGATATAAATGAAACTAACAGATAATGTTACTTTACTGGTAACAGTTATAATGATTGTTGCCGCTGGAATTGGCGTCGGTTTCATGATAACCGGCAGCCTAGGACAGAACCACGCAGCCTCGAGTTCCTCCGTGTATGATTTGAATCTTGTTATCACAACAAACAACTATTACAATAACTCCACTGGAGATCAGCCTGCTTATTTCGTACTCGGCCAGAATGGACTTGAATCCTCTGCAAACATATCAATTCCAGCATTCACCCTAATAGACCTGACAATATTCAACTATGATAATGGTAATGGGAGTATAGGCAGCCCACAATACGCCAACGTAACAGGAACAGTCGGTGGAACTGAAACATACTTCAATAATACTATGTTGAATGCGACTTGCCCCGCTAATACGATAAACATCAATGGATCAATAACGGCAAAGAGCGTACCTGTATCACTGATTGCACACACATTCACTATACTTAGTTCGACTGGAAAGGTATTGGTAAACGTTCCAGTCCCAGAAAGCAGCGTTGTACATGCTTCATTCTACATCAACCAGACAGGTACATTCCTCTGGCAGTGTGAGGTGGATTGCGGTTCGGGTCCGACTGGCTGGGGCGGCGCAATGGCTACACCGGGCTGGATGATGGGATCTGTAAAGGTCTCACTTTAAACCCATTTTTTAAACAATTTAATAATTTTTACCCCCGATATTTATTTTCTTTTAGTTAAGAAAGTCATCATTCTGATTATTCAGTAAAATTGCACTTAATTCTACAATAAAAGTTTGAATGATTCCTTTATTTGCAATAGGGCATCAGTCTAGGTGAATTC
>JBMFWM010000054.1:0-10821 GCA_049965275.1 Thermoplasmata archaeon
ATGAAGTGGGTTTAGATGATACTGGAAATGTGGTGGTGGTTTTTAGAAAATGTCTATGAGGTGCTGGGTCAGCATAAGTATATGAATCTAATGCATTATTAATTTTTCCTCCTAATGTCTTATTGAAATCGGCATGCATTCTCGAGTGATAATGCCGCCCAGCTAAATTTATTCGTATAGAAGAATGAATGTAAACATGGTAAAGGTGATTTCGATTCAAGGCGATGTTTACCAAGAGCTTTCAAAGAGAATGATAAAAAATTAATTTCACAAATAATAAGAGGGTTAATAGAAGCTTCAAAGAGAGAGGTTACAACCGGGAGACCTTACCAATGATGACGCAGAAAACATTGAATGGAAGTTCTTGAAGTAAGAGATCAGATGCTAGAACTTGGGAAGATGTGACATTGTGCCCTGTTTTTGCCGCTGGCATCTTGATCGGGGCAGCAACCGGACAAGACGCTGCAAAAAAGCCCTGTCCGGACATGCAAAAGAGAAGGCTTATCTTACCATGATTAACAAATACGAATTCTTGCGTGGAATAGATTCAGCAAATATTTCAGATCATAAAAGAAGCCAAACTCTCGAGTTTCTCAGTCATTTCCATGCATATGAATTAACAGATAAGAGCACCATTACCATTGATACCTGCGTGGAAAAAGACGAAACAATAATAACAAAAGACAAAGACTTAGAAAAATCGGGAATCTTTCAAATGGGCTATAGAAAAAGTGGGCAGAAGTGGGAGCACTGGGATTTGAACCCAGATCTACGGGTTTCTTCCGGATCATAGTTCCAGTCACTCATCATGAGATCAGTTGACCCATAGCTAATCATTTCCTGACTGGAGCCCGTTAGGATACCTGACTACCCCATGCTCCCACAGTCAAGTTAAGGCTACCCGCTCCGCCCAGTGCAGGTTTAGGCTGATGCCTCTTTACTCAACTGGCAAGTGGTTATCAGTCTGACTTATAAAAAACTACTTTGAGAAAAATTGAGTACAGAACGTCTTTGAGCGGTGTGAATATAAGGCTCACTACGTCTACCGGACTCTTAAGATCAAGCTCTGTTTGCCTTTCTTGCTCTCTTCAATCTTCTGATTCGTTTCTTGCGCCATTTCCAGCGCATTTTTCCTTTTTTCTTCCAATCTCTTGAGCCTCTCTTCAATGAAGCACCTCATGTCAATGCAATAAGCGGTATTTTCATCTACCCGAATCTGCCCTTCGTGATTTAATCGTTTTATATAATCCTATTCTGTGGGTGATAGTCGGCTGTCATTCCTGTAAAGTTTGTTGTTCGGGTCGAGTTCAATTGCCTTGTGGAAATCCGCAAGTGCTTCCTGCGTTCTTCCCATACTTTCCAGAAGGTTAGCCCTGAAAAAGTGAAACTCTGCTTTCGTCGGGTTCAGTTCGATGAGCCTCGTATATTTGCTTAAGGCCTCTTCAAGGTAGCCTGATTCTTCCAGGAATTCTGCTACTATCTGCAACCAAGTCTGATCGTTCGGCCTGAGCTCAGAAATAGTTTGCATGTCCTGTAGCGACTTATCTCCCAGACCAAGCTTTTCGAGAATTTTGACCCGTTCGAAGCGTATTTCAGGGCTGGTTGGATTATGGTCGACCAAAAAGTTGTAATCTGACAATGCCGCCTCAAATCTCTCAATCTCTGCCAGTATTTCAGCCCTTCCCATCCGATACGCCGGGTTCTCCGGGTTCAGTCTTACGGCTTCGCTGCTGGACAGAAGCGCACCCTCAATGTTCTCATGGTCTCGCAGAAAGTCAGCTTTTTTCCAGTAGAGTTCAGGATCGTACGGATCGACATCTATTGCCTCATTGTAGGTATCCAGCGCATCGTTGAGCATTCCAGTCTTTCTAAGGCAGTCGATCTTTCTTAGCTTGAACTCCGTGTTTCTGGGCTGCAGGGATATCAATTTGTCATAATATTGAAGAGCCTGGTCATGTTTTCCTAGTTTTTCAATTGTCCAGATGACTGAGTCCAGATAACTGATATTGTCAGGATCCAGGCTAGAGGCCTGTTTAAAAAAATCAAGTGCTTTTTCTAGATTTCCTTCGGCAACTGCAGTATGTCCCTTCCTGTTATAGAAATGTGGAGACTCCATGATTCACTGCGATGTATCCGTCCTGGGTTAAAACTGTTGCTATTTGTCAGGTAATCAAAGAAATTATTTTAGGATGCATTAAATACATGAGTTGTGATAATTTTGAACCCTGCCTTGGAATGGTTGTCGCACTTTCGGGCGGATCATAAGAACGGCATTGAAGTGCCATCTCCTCGGGGGTCCGCTGCACCAGCAACGGAACCTTGAGAAAGAAGTGTCACTATCTGGGAATGACCGAATTGTGAAGAGAATCCGATGTTCCTAACCTTGCCTTTTTCATAGAAGGACAAAATTGAGTCTTTAAGTTGCTCAGATTCGCATATTATTTCCGAGGGCTTTTCGTAAATGGTGTAAGGGAATGCCCACCTCGGCCTGTCTAAGATTTCCTGAGGATCCGAAAGATCAGAAAGTAGCGGTAGAATCATCTGGATATGGAGCTGTGGCTGAATGTCGCCGCCCATTGCTCCAAACGAGGCTTTAAATTGGCCTTCTTCTTCAAGCATTCCTGCACATAATGTGTGGAAAGTCCTCTTGAATGGAGCAAGGGAATTATGGTGCTCTGGATCAAGCGAAAAATATGAGCCACGATTCTGCAGCACGAAGCCTGTTCCAGCAGGCATGACGCCTGAACCGAAACCCATGTAGTTGCTTTGAATCCAGGAAAAGCTGTTGCCTTCCGAATCGGCGATGCACATGTATGTCGTGTCGCCGTTGTCTTTGGCGTGTCCGCTTGCATTTCTTCTCTTATTGCCCCGCTCAAGAAGCTTGCGTGCAAATTCCTTGGATGTGAATCCATCAGGGAGAGGGTGAAACTTTGGGTCTGTTATATACATGTCCCTCTGCGAATACGCGAGCATACCCGCTGCTATGACCGATGACAGGCTTTCTTTCTGTATTGCGGTTGGGTCCTTTGCGCTTGCCTCCAGAAGATTCAGCCAGAGAAGAGCCGTATAACCTTGGCTGTTGGGGCAGGTTTCATATATCTTCTTGCCATTAATCTCTGTATTCCTGGCTTTCTCATAGGTTACATAATGCTTCTTGAGGTCCGAGGATTGTAAAAGAGATCCAGATCCTTCCAGGCCCTTTACTATCCTGTCTGCGAGATTACCGTCGTAAAATGAGGACAGCCCGTCCTCTGCAAGCGACTTCAGCGAACTGGCTAGATCCTTCTGTCTGAAGACGTCTCCTGGAACTGGAGGCTTTCCATCTGGCAAGAACGTTTTGTTCCACTCATGCATTCCAGAGAAAACTTTTTCACTTATGCGTATGGATTCTGAGTAGTTCTGGGTAACCGGAAACCCCTTTTCAGCGACTTCTATCGCTGGATTCAAGAGATCCTTGACTTCCATTGTGCAGTACTTGTTGTGGATATGGGCCCAGCCGCTTACTATGCCAGGTACAGTAAGGGCACCGACTGGTCCGCGGGCATTGAGTTTGGATAGTCCCTGCTCCCTAAAGTGCTCAATCGTTGCGAGTTCAAAAGCCCTTCCGCTCGCATTAAGATCGATTATTTCTTTTCCATCAAAGCGTATCAAAGCAAACATGTCGCCACCAAGTCCGCACAGGTTGTTCTGTGTCACACAAAGAACTGCACTTGTGGCTATTGCAGCATCAGCAACATTTCCTCCTTGCGCTTTGATTTTTGCACCAGCAATTGATGCGGCCTGACTTGAAGAAGCAACTACTCCTTTCGTAGAAAAGGAATTTGGCCTGGTTCTCATGTTAACGTTCAGGAGTGGAAGATATATGAATTATTTCTTTCTATTTTGAGAAAAAAGAATTGGTTGGTCCCTGGAGTTCAGATAAAAAAGATTTATCTGTATTCACTATGCAGAATTGTGAAAGTTGGTGTTATAGGATTTCAGGGTGATGTGACGGAACATATGGAAATCCTGTACAAGCTGAAGGATGAGAGGAAGAGGGATATAGAGCCCGTTCTGGTGAAGAGCCGGGGAATGCTGTCCGAAGTCTCGGCTTTGATTTTGCCGGGAGGAGAGAGCACAACTATTTACAAGCTGATAAAAGAATATGACATTTACTGGGATATTATAAGGAGAGCTAAAAACGGTATGCCTGTTATGGGAACGTGTGCAGGTCTCATCCTAGTCTCCAGAAATGCAAAGGATGAAAGGATACGTGGGATGGATCTCATAGATATCACGATTAGAAGAAATGCATATGGAAGACAGGCAAACTCATTTTATGAAAATATAAAAGTGAATTCAATAGGGAACATAATTGCCATATTCATCAGGGCGCCAATTATTGAGAGTGTTGGAGATGCAGAGATCATGGCAACATACGATAATCAGCCCATAATGGTCAGGAATCAATACGTTCTTGGAATGACTTTTCATCCCGAACTTTCCGGTGACACAAGAATACATGATTATTTTTTGAGCATGGTGGGGAGAGAGGGGTACACTTCCAGTGGAAAACGAGAATGGTATGTGAGTGATATTGCATGAGAACACCTATTTATGAATGGCATAAGGAGAATGGCGGTAACATAGTGGATTTTCATGGGTGGGATCTCCCCCTCTACTATGAAGGAATACTGGTCGAACACATGGCTGTAAGAAAGAAGGTTGGGATTTTTGATGTTTCTCACATGGGTGATATCGTTGTAACAGGACCAGATGCTATAAATCTTATGAATTCGGTTTTGCCCAGCAGGGTTGATGCAATCCAACCTGGAAAGTGTGCATACACTGCATTTCTTAATGAGTATGGCCTCCTCATAGATGATACGATAATTTACCGTGTTAGTGATGATACAATACTATTCGTTCCCAATGCGGCTACAACGGAAGAAATACTGAACTGGCTTGTTGGAAACAGCACGAAGTTCAATGTCAAGATAACAAATCTATCAGCCGACCTTGCATGCTTTGCAATTCAGGGCCCTGAATCGAGAATGGTTGCCATGGATCTTGGAATAACATTTCCAGAGCAGTTTACGTATTCTTTTCAGCATGACAAATATGGAGGAAAAAACAGAATAAATGGAAAGAATGATTTGATAGTTTCCGGAACAGGGTATACAGGAGAACATGGATTTGAGTTGATAGTTGATGCTAAAAGCTCTAGTAAATGGTGGAATGCTGCGGTAGAGTCTATAAGGAACCATGGAGGCATGCCATGTGGTCTTGGTGCAAGGGATTCCCTCAGGATGGAAAAAGGAATGCTTCTTTCTGGGGTTGATTTTAATAAAGACAGGGATCCATATGAATGCTCTGTCAGTTTTATTGTTGAGAAGACAGATGGTTTCATTGGATCAGAAGCTCTGTCTCAGAGAAAAAATAATGATACAGAGATTTTCAGGGGTTTCATATTAGATGGTAAGCAGATTCCCAGACATGGATATCCAATCTATATTGATGATAAGAAAATTGGAGCAATAACAAGCGGTTCAATTTCTCCTATACTTGGAAAAGCAATAGGTTTGGGTTTCATAGATAAAAAATACATGAAAAGTGGGAATGGTGTTGCTATTGATATTCGGGGAAAAAAGTCTAAGGCTGCAGTATCAAGACCAAAAATAGTTCCATAGGAAATCACCCCTCCCCCTGTCAATTTGTCAGTTTAGTGTTTGCAGACTTTTTATATTTTATACGATACCCCAGACATACATGACTAATGAAAAAAATTTTAAGATTATAATAACAGACCCTGTTGATGCAATACTTCTGGAAAAGTTAAAGGAGAAAAAATTCAGCGTTGATTACTATCCTAAAATAAACGAAGAAGACCTGCTAAAAACAATTGATCAGTACAACGGTATTGTTGTTCGCAGCAGAACAAAGGTAACAAAGGACCTGATTAGTAGAGGCAGTAACCTTAAATTTGTTGCACGTGCAGGCGTTGGTCTTGACGGCATAGACCTTATCTCCCTGCAGGAAAGAAATATAAGTATTATACATGCCCCGGAAGCCTCAACAAGTTCCGTTGCTGAACTCACGTTTGCGCTTATGATAGGATCATGCCGCAGGTTGCCGGAACTTGCAGCAGCCACCAAGCTTGGCAACTTCAGCAAGGAAGTCGGCACAGAGATATCCGGGAAGACGCTAGGGCTTATCGGCTTCGGAAGGATTGGATATAGGGTTGCAGAAATAGCAAGAGCATTTGGCATGAGCATACTTGCTTATGATATTATACCAAATGACAGGATCAACAAAGTATCAGGTAGATATGTATCCCTGGACGATCTTGTTAAGAATTCTGATTTTATAGGAGTCTTCGTAACTATTAAACCTGGTGACCAGCCCATACTCGGAAAAAGGGAATTTTTACTCTCCACAAAGAGGCCGGGCATCATCAACACCAGCAGGGCAGCAGCAATAGACGGTCCAGCCATGTTGGAAACCATCAGGAGTGGAAAAATTTCTTTTTACGCATCTGATGTTATGTGGAACGAACCACCGAAGAGCGGGTGGGAACTGGAGCTGCTCGCACTTCCCCAGGTTACTATAACACCGCACATTGGCGCCCAGACAAGAGAGGCACAGGCAAGGATAGCAGAAGCGACAGCTGCTAAAATCATTGAAATGTTTGGTGATGTTAAATGATGTTCACACCAGGTCCCGTAGAGGTCTCACAAAAAGTTCTACAGGCATCCGTGAAACACATGAATCATAGGTCGCATGAGTTCAGGGACATTATGCGCACCTCGCTCAACGCTTTGCAGGACGTGTCAAGATCTAAGCGCATCTCTCTTACCACTGGTTCCGGCACTCTTGCAGTTGAAACGCTGATATGGTCCCTTCTATCAAGAAAAGAGAAAGTAATTGCGGCAACATACGGAGAGTTCGGTGATAGAATGATTGAATCTCTTGAGCGAAGAGGCTGCATAGTATTCAGGATAACGAAGTCTGAAAATGAGATAATTCAACCAGATGAAGTCAGAGAACTCGCTGCAAACTCCGGTGCGACTTCAATATTCCTGGTACATAACGAAACGGGGAACGGGACCTGCATTTCGAATCTGAAGGAAATAGCAGGAGTATCAAAGAAGAGCGGCCTGAAAGTGCTTGTGGATACTGTCTCAGGTTTTGCTGCCCTGCCCATTGAACTGGATAACTGGGGTATAGATGCAATCGCAACGTGCGGTCATAAAGGAATCGCATCTGTGACAGGAATCGGGGTAAATATTCTTAGCAATAAGTTTGATTCATCACTTACAAAAGAAGATACGCCTGCTTACCTGGACTTAGAAAAGTCCCTGTACTTCATGGAGAAAAATGAAACGCCGTTCACCCCATCTACAGGTGCATTCTCTGCACTGTCAGAGGCCGTGAAAGAACTAGCAAGTGAAGGCATCAAGGCAAGGATTGAGAGGACATCCGGATTTGCTGATATTGTAATAAAAAGACTTGAGCAGCAAGGTTATTCTATTACTGGAGACAACAATACAAGATCAAAATCGGTATTGAACATTTTGACCAGAACAAAAAGCACAGATGTAGCCACCAGTCTCAAGAATAGAGGTTTTATTGTTGGAAATGGTCTGGGAAAATTCAAGGAAAAAGCAATCAGGATAGGATTGATGGGTTCAATAACAAAAGAGGATATTGTGAACCTTCTTGATGAGTTCCTGACTGCTGATCAAAAATAAACAGGCTTTTGTGCACGAAGCAACCCGCTTTTTTATGGTTGATAAAGAGACAGATAGGCAGTTGAATGGGGGGCTGCTCCTGCTCTCTAAAAACAGGCAGCTTAAAGCAATTCTTTCCTAAGTTTCTCTATTGTATATATAGTGGTATTGAGACCAATATATATGGATATATAATATTTTAGTTACCTTCATAACACAATCTATAATTATCATTTGAGAAAGAAAATGGTTTCAACTAAGGAAAACGATATTAAGAAAGATGAAAGCAATGATAGTTCGGGCAATATTACTGATACAATAAATAACGCAAAAAGCTCGGGCTTCCACTATAAAACGTGGTTAATATCAGGGCTAGGCTTCTTTACTGATGCATACGACCTGTTTATCATAGGAATAGTGTCGAGCCTGATAATCTTTGCAGGGTGGTCCAAATTAAGCTCTCTCCAAACATCACTGCTAGACTCTACGGCGCTTCTGTCAGCTGTTTTAGGTGCATTGGTGTTTGGCAGACTTCTAGACAAACTAGGTAGGAAGGCGATTTATGGTCTGGAGCTAGTTCTACTGGTGACAGGTGCCCTTGGCAGTGCCTTTTTGACGCCATTCAACAGTATATATGTTCTGATAGCATGGAGATTTCTCCTTGGCGTTGGAATAGGCGGCGATTATGCAACAAGTTCCGTTATTATGAGCGAGTATTCTAACACAAAAAGCAGGGGAAAATTCGTTGGAATGGTATTCTCAATGCAAAGCTTGGGACTTTTGGTAGGACCACTCATAACGCTGGCTTTCCTGTTTGGTCACGTTTCACCATGGATTGCTTGGAGGTCTCTGCTTGCAATCGGAGCAATTCCCGCTGCTATTGTGATATATTACAGGAGGAAGATGCCGGAAACGCCAAAATACACAGCAAGAGCCAAGGGCGACGAAATGAAAGCAGCATCAAATCTTCAGGCTTATACAGGACTCAAAGCCACCGAAACCGGAGAGAACGAAGAAAAGGTTAGACACCTTTCGTGGATTCAGATACTAACCGATTGGAGACTTCTAGGCCTTGTAATAGGAACAGCTGGTTCTTGGTTTCTCATGGACTGGGCCCTTTACGGCAACTCAATCATGTCATCCCAGATGACATCTGCATTAGTGCCATCCTCCATAACAGGCATAGCCCATCTTATTCGCAGCACTGAATATTCAGCTCTGATCTTTGGGGTAGCGGCATTGCCCGGATACTGGCTTGCAACATTTACAATGGATCGCATAGGGAGGAAAACCATTCAACTTACTGGGTTTTCCATGATGGCCCTATCATTCGGGATCCTGGCACTGTTTCCCCAGCTTCTTGCCGCAGCATACGTAGTTCAATTCCTCATACTCTATGGAATAAGTTATTTCTTCATAGAGTTCGGTCCAAACGTCACTACGTTTGTATATCCACCAGAAGTATTCCCGGTTACAGCAAGGGGAACAGGAGCTGGAATGGCAGCTGCTGGAGGAAAAACGGGTGCATTCATAGGAACATTTTTGGATGTATTCATATTGGCTCTGCACAATGGTGAAATACTGCTCTTCGGAATACTCGCAATCTTTGCACTAGCCGGATTCATTGTGACGCTTGCACTGCTTCCGGAACCGAAGAGGAAATCTCTCGAGGAGTCGTCAAACGAGTCAAGATATCTGGCCCCTCACTGATTCTTTATTTTTTAACCTTAAATAAATTTTTTATCCCTTAGGGCTTTTTTAATTACAATGTTTCATGAAAACCAGGTCCATATATTTCAACATCGCTTAAGATATTAGAATTTTCAGTAAACAACTACTACCACAGAAAGCACATTCTTTTGACATTTGGAAAATAAGGTTTAAAGACAATAGAAAGTCTTTTCACTATCAACGCATGAGGTGATTGAATAATTTGGCATCCAAAATAACAACCGGTCAGGGTAAGCTTATAGAAAAACTAAGCCAGGAAAACAACAGATATACGGAGATTATCGAAAAGTTTCTGGAGAAGAATTTCAAGCATTCGGTTTCAGATCTTACTATGCAGGAGGCCAGCAGGCTAATCGAAACACTGAAGAAACTTCAGGTTAACAGCGAAATTTCAAACCCTCCTCTTGTGTCTCCAAAGCAAATCGCCCTGTTGAAACGACTGCAGGACGGCAATGAAAGAATCCAGAAGCTCCAGCAAATCCTTGGGAAACTGGGGAAAGATGGCATTAACGAATTAACCGTCCCTGAAGCTTCGACTGTCATAGATGCGCTTATCTCTACAAAGGCAGGATCGACGGAAGAGCGGGGAAGAAGCTCTGCAACTGAAAAACAGGTCAAGTTTCTTGAGAAACTCTATGCCAACGAGAAAAACCGGATTGTTATTGACGGTTACCTTGCGAGGCAGAGAAAAAAAAGTCTGGATGAACTTACCAGGTCCGAGGCAGGTAAGCTGCTTGATCGCTTGGTTGAGACGACCCGCTAGAATTTTAACTTATAATGTCGTTAGATGTTTGAGGGAAGCTGTAAAACTCCGATGCCTTGTCATGGAGATGCACGGACTTTCCTCAACAAAATATTAATGACATGTGTGGCATCATATTAACTAATGTCCAGGACTATTAAACTGAAACTTCCCTATGACAAACCACTCCTTGAAACGGGGAGACAGTTCAGGGAAGCATGCCAGGCAGTCCTGGACTACGGTTTTTCTGCAAAGACATTCAACTAGAACAAGCTCAACAGGGCAACCTATGAAGATGTCAGGAAAGCCATACCTACATTACCCTCTGCTCTGGTTCAGACTGCAAGGGATGCTGCATCGGAGGCACTGAAGCAGACCAAACTCACGAGGGAAATACACAGGAAATCCATGACCATAAGGTATGACAGGAGAACATTCAGGTTCTATCCGGATTCACATACCATATCACTGACAACATTGATCGGCAGGCTTGTATTTCCAGTCGCACATTCACCACTCATCGATAAATACAGAGGTGAATACACAAATGCTCAGGTATCGGTTGACACAAAGCATCAGAAAATGTTTGCAATGATACAGGTGGAAATGCAGGATAAGGAGGCAGAAAAAAAGGTAGAT
>JBMFWM010000055.1:0-10770 GCA_049965275.1 Thermoplasmata archaeon
TCCCATTCCTGAAGTCAATGCAAGCGCTGATAACAACTTTATAGCAGACAATTATGTAGCAAATGATTCCTTCGGGTGCGGTATCACTGTGACTGCATGGGGGCCAGGTCAGATCGTGGCAAACAATTGGGTATTTTCGAACACGGTAATAGGAAGTTTCATGACTCCACATGGCCCAACAGGTTTCGCAGTGGGAACAATCGTAGTTGCGGCCGATTTCCCATTCTCTGTGGCGAGGGACAATGTAGTACTTGACAACACTGTGATAGGAGGACTGGAATCAAATATATTAGTGAATGCTCAGGCCCCCTGGGCTCTTGATATAGGAAACCAGATAATAGGAAATACACTAATTTCAGGGGGATTCCAGAGAATTAACAACCCGCCATTCGACAACGCATCAAACCTGAACCTACCGCCTGCTCCAAATGGCATAGGCATATATGCAAACTACCAGCCCGGTATGCCCGCCCCTCCTATGATACAGCAGACTAACGTTGTCGGAAATATAATTATAAATCAGGGTATAGGAATGTCACAATAAATTACCAGTCCTTTTATGGCATTGGATAAGATTCAGAAAGTTTGTTTGTTTTAAGTTATTTTTTACATTTTTGTTTATTTCTCTATTTTTAGATTATGGAAAAAGTAGGCTGTCAGACAGATTATTACTCAGTTAATATTTCCAAATTAGATGATAACCCTTAATATGATGCCCGTTAATGATTTCATTCAATTAAAAATATCCTTACTCGCCTCGCTTAAGATGATTGACTCCTTAAAGATACGGCGGATGTGCAGAACCTTGACAAAGAGGTGATCTATTATGATCCAACAGATCAAAAAGATTATACATGATTACTTAGACTTCCAGCATACTGCCCAAGAGTTCTTCCGATTGTGGGGCTATTTTTGACCTGTTCCAAATATTTCATGATACGCCTCCTCTGCTTCCGGTAGAAAGGCAAGGAATTTTTTATGTTTGAGGTCATCAATCAGGCCAGTGATAAGTTCTCTGGCTTCTGTACTCTTCCCGTTCCTCGCATATAGGCGTGCCATTTCCATTCTGGCTCCGCAAAGAAATATAGGATCACCTGCTTCGAACAACATTCCCCTCGCTAGCTTCATTTCAGCCTCCCTCATTTTTCCCCTATGAAGGAGGAGTTTCCCTTCGACATAATCCATCATACCCTTCAATAGTTCATCCCCTGTTGGCAATATTATATTCTTCGCCACCTTCACATCCTTGGCTGCCTCTTTTAACTTTCCTAATCTCATGTTCGCTATCGATCTTTTCATGAGGGTAAAAGCGACATCAGACCTGCTGAATCTCAGGCCTTCAAGAATTTCAATTACTTCACTGTATTTCTCCACTGCTTTTTCTATCTCTCCCATTGATTCCAGAATGAATGCTCTCGTTTGCTGGGCCGCTACATATCCATATCTGGAATTTAAGTTAAGAAAACATTCTATAGCATTCTCATTGATTTCCCAGGCATCTTGGACGTTTCCTTTCACATACTCCATAAACGCTTTATTAACCAATGAAACACAATAACCCCTTGAACCCTTTGTTGTAGAAAAAATTTTAGCGCTGCTGTCCAGAATATTTTCTGCTTCTTCCATCTCGCCTAAGTATGTGAGTACCCTCCCGAGTACATTAAGTAAATTCCCGTCTATATTTTCATTTCTTTCTCTTGTGAGAGATATATGTGCTTCAAGGACATCCCTTGCACGTTGAAGATCCCCCATATATTGAAGCACAACAGCCTCGCTCTGAACGATACGAACCTCGAGATCGAATGAGTGAGGGCAAGTCCTTGCCTTGGAAAAACATTCTAGTGCTTTTTCGTAGTTGCGAGAATTTCTGAATGTCCTGCCTGCCCAAAATAACATTAGAGCTTTAGTTTCACACATATCCATTGATTCGGAGGCCTCAAGTAATTCTTTCTGAAAGTTGTTCATGTGCTCTGAATCAACGAGTTCCATTCCATAATTATCGAGAAATACAGACAGTTCTTTTTCTTTTCTGGACTTCCAGAGGTGATAGAACCCCTCAACGAGGTATTCTGAACTATTTTTGGATAAAAAGAATTTCGAGAGCATTAAATGTACATCTTCCTTGTTGCTCGCTCTCTTATAAGCTGCTTCCTTAAGAAGGTCGTTTATGTATATAATTTCATTTCTCACCTTAAGGAGACCAGCACTCTCCGCCATATGCAGATCATCTCTGTTAAATTTCCCAAAGACAAACTCAGCATCCTCCCTTTTCACTCTTCCTCTGAAAAAAGAAAGTTTCTCCAATAAGGTCATTACTCTTCCTGATAAATTAGGGAATATAACACCAGAGATGTATTCTTCCGGGGAAACATTACCCGCCCTGTTAGCTTGGCCATCAGGGAGGCTACACGTTATCCGAAGAAGCAGCGGATGACCTCCAGCCCTCTTTAATGAGGAGATTTTCCTTCCTTGTGCAAGTTTCTTTGCTTCATCCAGTTTCAGTTCACCTAGTACAAGGGTCTTCAGTGATGATGAGGTTATCTGAATATTGTACCTTGCGATTAGAATTATTTTCACCTCTGGAACGCTCTTGAGAAAGTCTTCTATGAGTTCCGTGATATCGGTATCCTTGCATTTATGGACGTCATCAAACACTAAGGTTGTATTGGTATTTCTCATCAATGCAATAGCAAGACTTACCTGAAACCTCTTGTCATTGCTACTTCTGAGGGATTTTAGTAATGAATCCTCTCCAATCCTATGAAGGAAAATGGCCATTCTAGAAAGGATAATGTCAAGGTTATCTATTTCTCTTATTTCATACCAGAATGTGTTTCTTCCCCTTACATTGACGAAATTGGCAGCAAGGGACGATTTTCCTATCCCGGGTATACCAACTATCATAACATGGCTGTTTCTCTCAAGGAAATTCAATTCATCAGTTCTTCCTACGAAATTCCTTACAACTGGAACGCTGGATTCAGTTTGTGCATACTCATACACAAGTTTCGATTCGTCGGAGACCATTTCAAAATCAATACCACCGTCAAGCGATATACTTATCTTCCTAACTGATGGCTTCAGGTATTTAAGAAGTTTGTTACCATCCCTTTTCCACTCTTCAGTTATCATCCCAGCTTCCTTAAGCATTCTAATTTTCTCAGATACCCTCGATTCCTTCGTTCTTAGCATAGAAGCAATTTTGCCGACATAAGAAGGCTCAATTGATATAACATTAAGTATATCCAAACACTTCTTATCCGAAAGAGCCCTTAGGATAAGTACTAGTTGCCTATCCACATATTTACAATAATCATCATTTATTAAAATTCTTTCATTTATCCTGTATATATAAATCACCTTGTTGGTGCTTTATTTATTGCGGGAAGTTGAATATCTGAAAGAATATTCTGGCCAGGCAACAAAGGTCCCTTGTTGATGAACTTCCGATACTTTTTTATTAAGATACTTTATAAATTTTGCTGAATTATTTTTTGTTGTTTGTACATAAATATGAATTGGACACATTTGATAAATCCTCAAGTTCAAAAGTGTCGGTTCGATGTGTTTGTTTCTTAGCATTTTCTGCAGAGATTTTACTATGAATGTCAATAAATTCGATTTTTTAAAGTAAGTTATGTTCTTTAAACGCAACTCATCGCGATAAATACACCGCCATTTGTGGCTCACTAATAATTTCATCTCAGGTGACTCTTCTCTTTTCCAATAATGATACATTATTTTAACCCTATTTTTACGCCTAATCTGTAAATCAAATAGTTTATCTTGACCAATATATTTTACCGTGGAAGAAGATGCTTTATTTTATTTGACATCTTATCTCCTTCTCCACTTTCTGATCTTAAGGCATAGTCGTTCAGATTTTAATATCCACTTACCATCCCTTCATTTTTTTCCACTTTCGTAGTAGCACCAAGCATTGACTGGTATCACTTGAAGGAAAAGCAGATTGACTGCAATATACTATTCGATGAAAGCACAATAAAATGATAAATGAGAATTAAAAAATAAATAACAAGAATAATTATTTTTTTGCACCTATTCATTTTTTAGCCTTTTCGATCTAAGGGCAAATACCACTCCAGCTACTACAATTATAGCTATTAATCCCACAATTAAATATAATAGAGGGTTTGTTGTTTGATAGGCTTTAATAGAAGAGGTTACTGATTTACCTGTTAAGTTTAAACTACCCTTGAGATTGTTTCCATTGTATCCAGAAGGTAAGTGGATAGTGTAGGAATAAGTTCCATTAGGTTCATTGAATGTTAATGTGTTTGTTTTGGAATATAATGTGACATTTATGTATTGACCGTTGAATGCTGTCCCTGTTATGGTAGCTGACCAGGATGTACCATTTGGAATTCCATTCTCTGTTATTGTTATAGGATAGAGTATAACGGACCAGGTGATGTTCTCATCTATTGTATTTCCATTTGCTATTACTGTTCCTGAATAACTGGTAGTTCTGTAACCTTGTATACCAGATATTGAATAAGAGTAAGTTCCATTTGGTTCATTGAAGATTATAGTTCCATTTGTTGAAGACTCTGTTATATTGTTAAGAGTTAATGACCATGATGTTCCTGATGGTAGGCCAGATTCTGAGAATGTTATTGCATAGGTTACAAGATTGAATTTAATGTTTACTTCCATACCTGATCCATTCACTATGAATAATCCACCCTTTGCTGAATATTCTTTATCTTCTGTTGCTATTGTATAGGAATAGGAACCATTGGGCATATGCACTGATATTGAAGTGCCTGATGATGAGTAAGATTGACCGTTGGATGTATTCACATACCAGATTGTTGCATTAGGAAGACCTGATTCTGTGAATGTTATACTGTAAAGTTCAATGAAGTTGGCCTGTTCTGTTACAGGACTGTTCATTGTAATGGTTGAAGAATTATTTTTTCCGGAATAACTTCCGTTGCCTGTTCCTGACCAGGACTTGAATATGAAACTGCCATTTGCTAGTGCATTTATGGTGATGGAATAACCTGTGTTGTACCAGCCACTTGGAGGCAAAACGGAACCTCCATTGGATGGGTTAACCACAATTGTGAGATAATACTGCTCGTGGTAGGAGAAGTTGAGATAAGCATTTTTCCCGTTTATTGTTATACTTCCAGAGGACTCAGAGGAAACGTATCTAGTTCCAATTCCAGCGTTAATGGGTGTTTCTATTGTGTAGGAATAGGTTCCGTTTGCTTCCAAAATGGATAATGCGTTCTGAGTGGAGCTCAGGTTCTTTCCGTCCAGGATAAAGGACCACAAAATCCCATCTGGCAATCCCTGTTCTTCAATCCTCAATAGATATGTTACCTCTTTGAAGGTTATTGAAATTGATAGATGGCCTCCTGATACTGTGAACATTCCGGCTGAACTGTTTGTGGAATACAACTTATTTCCTGCAGAAACGGTGTAACTGTAAGACCCATTAGGTTCACTGAAAGATAGGGTAGAGTTAGTGGAGCGGAATGATTGCCCGTTGCTGATGTTAAGATACCATGGCGTTCCCGGCGGAAGGCCTGAGATTTCCATCTCGACACCGTATTCAACTGGTGAGAAATTGATGTGCAGAAAACCTCCTTCACCATTCATAAATATTGTCCCCTGTGAGGGTGAAGAGTTGTAACCTGGGGAATAAATGCTGTAGTTATAAGCCCCAGTAGGTATGGGTATATCGAAATATGAAGAGTCGGACGAATAAATAATCCCAGCAATCCACATATGCCACATGGTCCCTTTTGGCAGGCCTGTCTCCGATATGTTTTCAGTATAATATGATGATGGATACATATAGCTAGCCACGCCTTGGATAGTGCTTCCATTGGTGACAGCATTAAACATCCATTTGCCATCATCAAATTTCCACATGAGATTCTCTGCTTCCTCCGCGGTTTGAGATATTGAGTAGTTGTATGTGCCCGTCTCAGCAATTATTTCTGAGTTTAAGCCCATTGGGAATATAATAGAGTAAAGATATCCGGATGTTGGCGACAGAAAATCTGCCTTGGCGTAGTCCAGACCTCCTACAAGACCTATCTGGGGCGCAAGTCTTCCTGGCGGAAGTGTAATTATCTGATTCTGCCATAAGAAACTGTATTTATCTGCAGCAATTATGTAGGCAGCGCCTGGAACAGGAAGGCTGATGAACTGTGAGTTGACCCCAAAATAAATAGTCTGTGAATTGAACGTGTTAAGGTTGGAAAGACCCGAATACATCAAGAATGTTGCTGGAAGGGTCCCGTAGTGCCCCAAAGGCTGATTATACTCGTAAACTGATTCATTGTAAATAGTAGGGAAAACAATCCATCCGTTGTACCATAGATTGTATCCAGACCCTGACCTCTGAATGTCTATAACATTCTGAACGAAGTAAAGAGGAGCGCCCATGCAGTTCGCCACGTAAAAATTTTGCTGTATTGAAGCATTGTAATATCTATCCAGAGTGCCATTGGGGTAATAGGAAACTGCTGTCAGGGTTGTAATGTTGAATGCATCTCCAACCGCCTGAGCCGCAAAAGGCGATCCTGAATAGTTAACATCCAGAATGTAGGTGGTGAAGTTATAGGCATCTATGCTTCCCCATCCTGTAACCAGGTCGTAACCTGTGAGCGCAGTATAAAAGTAGTTCCTGCCATATACTACATCGGTAAATGGATTTTCCGGAAGGGAATAAGTGTATGAAGCATAAGTTCCGGGTTCCCATGTTCCAACGGTCTGTCCGCTAGGTAATGGTGAATATTGCTCATTTGCCAAGTAGTACACCAGTGGATTCAGATAGCCTAGGCCACCCTGTCCGTTGCTAGAAAGGAGAGAATCGATCACCGCGACCAATCCAGCAACTACTGGACTTGCGATGCTCGTCCCCCAGAATGACGTGACTGTATACCCATTCTGTCCCGTAATACCAACAAGCGTATTGTTTGCTATGGCAGCTATGTCAGGCACTCCCCTGCCCTGACCCTCGATCACATTGTTTGCCTCAGTATTGGCCTGCCAGATTGGTTCTGGGAATAACTGGCTTAGCCCGCCCACACTTCCTGCAGGCCCACCATCCCCGTATGAGGACGATATGTACCATGCATCCTGAAAGAAAATGTGAAGGTAATTGTTTGGATTCGATGTCAGATTCAGATATATTGTTGTTCCTCCCACCGCGGTAACACCGAAATAGTTGAATGCCATCGATGCAGGTACATTAACGACGTCACTCGGATAGAGGTTGTTCGGAACAAATTTCGAGCTGTAGGGGTTATCACCGCTATCTCCCGAAGAAGCAAGTACAGTTATACCTCTCAGCGCGGCCTCCTGAAGATATTCATACCACGCTGTGTCATTGACCTCAGGTGCCCCCCATGAATTGGATATAACTGAAACGTCGTTAAGTTGCGAGTAAGAGGCATTTGGATTGAGTATATAGGCAAAAGCCTGGTCCATTTGTTCCTGTGAAGCGTTGGTTCCATATACTGTATAAATAGATGCACCCGGAGCGAGACTACCTACCATCTCAAGATCCAGAGTTCCTTCAGCATTTATGCCTGTAACATCATAAACAGATAGGATGCTTGGATAAGGGGCTCCATTGATAGGGGCACCATATATCTTGGGGAGAGGCTCTCCCGCGGGTAGTTCCTGGTTGAGATATGTAATCACATCTGAGGGGTAGAAGGGAGGAGTCAGTTGACCTCCTGAAGTCTGCCCAGACCAGAGTATTGTTGCCACGACCTCATTTATTGGATATTCTATGTCAAGAAGTGACTGCTCGTCATACGCAACCTGTAGATCCGGCCCCCAGATGTATTCATTCCCCTGACTCAAGATTGGGACGGGATATCCTGACTCATCTACAGTCCCTATCTGTGATTGAATCGGCGAAAATTGAGTATAATTCAACTGGAATGAAGGAATGAAAAAGTTGTTGAGACCGGATATATATGATACCTGGGAAGATAACCATGCAGGGAGTTCCGGTTGTGATGACGGGGCGTAGAATGTCCTCCCTCCATTTGAATAGTTATAAAAGGATGTGTGGAAGAGATTTCCCATTTGAGCCTGGGAAGCCGTAAGAACTATAGATATCCTATCTTGGAATGCCTGTACCTGGATACCCTGAGAGGCAAAATAATTTAAAGCTTCCTTATAGAATGACGGTGTCGGAGAGAACATATTCACGAACTCCTGTTTCGTTAGGTATTTGTGGAACAAGCTGCTTCCTGGGTTAGAAACCTCCTTCAGCAACGAGTTCATTATGGAAACATTCCTCAGGCTAAACGTGACCATCACGGTCATTCTACCAACGTAATAATTTACCTTTTCAGCTCCTCCAGTCACATTTTGGTATGGAATTGCAGTGAGACCTTCTCGCAGAGATGACTTAGACTCGATTGGAACAGCTGATGAAAAAGCTGAGAATGATTCAAACACCACAAGGAAAAATATCACTATTGTAAGTGCTATTCTGACTTCATTTCGCATTGGCAAAATATGATGGATTAGTACTAAAGCTTTAGTTTTACGCTTTTTAAGTAATTCATTTGGATTTTGAATCGCTATGGATTCAGGAACAAGATTTGATAAGGTAATGCAACTTCGTAAAAGATTAATCTGTAGCGTAATCCGAGTCGAACACCCCGTACTAAACAAATCTTAAAAATTCACTCAGGTCCCAGAATTTATGCGGTTTCCCCTATCCTTAGAAGGGATTTCATAAGATTTTTATTCCAGTTGAGATTCTTCTCATCAGATTAATGAATTGAGTATGAATATAATCCACTTGTCTGACCTTCACCTCAGGGAGAAGACGAGGTACGAGACAAATAACGTTCTGAGGACACTTACCTTGGACATAGAGAATAGAGTAAAGGAGGAGGGCCTGGATAACATCTACGTAGCAATAACTGGTGATCTGACATACTCTGGGAAACGAGAAGAGTTTGAACTTGTCAAGGAATTTGCAGCTATCCTGAATGAGAGGATCGAAATAGAGAAAATATTCTACTGTCCCGGTAACCACGATTTAGACTGGGATATGTACTCCGTCAGTAACAGCGATCTTATGGAAGACCTGATAGTTGAAGGGGAAAGAGGTATCAGGAAGGCGGAGGAGAGGTTCAAGAAATCGAATGATCTTGAGATGCTTAAATCTGGGATGGTGCATTATTACGATTTCCTCAAGTCTGTGGGGCAGCATTACAACGAGTATTTGTACAGTATATATACAACTCAGAAAGAGAAGTTCAAGGTGAATTTCATTGCACTCAATTCTGCATACCTTTTTTCTAGGAAATACCCTTACTACGGATATATAGGAAATTTCCAAATTGACCATGCTACGAACGCCGCGAACGAAACGGCATTCCTCGACGAGGAAATTAGGGTGTTCAATTTAACGCTTGTTCATCATCCATTCAAGGCTATCGTTCCTTCTTCTCAGGAAGCAACAGAAACCAAACTGAAGGGGAGGTCAAACATTATACTTACAGGTCATGTACACAGCCTCAGCACTTACATTGACATAACTGCAAGTCTTGCCGGGTCACATACAGATAAAGGAAATCCAGTTATAAGCAGTGCACGTTGCGTCTATGACGAAATTGACGATCCTCAGGTTATTCCCGGATATTCAATTATCGGAATATCCTTTGAAAATAGCAGGGTAGGTCATCTGAAAATGTATCAGTTTATGTACGACAAATCGAAAATGGTCTGGTACATGGATTCACGAAAATCATCATCATCTTTCACGATCAATACAGAACAAGAAACAGGACAGGAAGGAGTGCTTACTAAAGTAGCTTCGGTGAGACTGGGAAATTTGAATGATGTAACTAGGTGGGGTTGGGACAGGAACAAACTTGTTGATGCTCTTATTAAGCTTGATAAGGAAACTGTAGGCGAATCAAAATCAATGATGGATAGATTACCCGAACGGTGGGGGGACATTCTAGAGCAGAACCCTGACACCTGGAGAATGTTGATAAATGAGTCGACGAGGGAGGTTGTCGGATACTGGCATTTTGTACCTCTCTTCCCTGAAGATATAAGAATGGCAAAGGATGGCCTACTTGACGAATCGGAGATTTCAGTGGAAAAAGTTGTCCCAATGATTTCTAAGGGGAGATATGATATCTATTTCCTAAACATAAGGATGAAAAAGGAATACAGAGGGATCAATTGGTCAAAGTTACTGATAGAGTCCATATTCCAGTCAATAAGTGACATGGCCAAAAATGGTATTTTCATAGATGAGATTGTTACAAATTCTTACACTGGCAGTGCTGTTGCAATCTCCAAAAAATTTGGCCTGCAACCTCTGAAGGATCACAAAGAGAGGGGGAAGGTCTACTGGAGGAGGTTTTATCCATTTTCAGAGACCGACAAAGTGTGGCTTTCTGAGTTCCCTTCTATAAAGGAGATGTACGAAAAGGAATTCAGGAGCTGATCCCGGGGGGCTATAGGTTAAGATACAGGGATTAGACTTTTATGAGACATTCTACAAAAAAAGGATTGCTCATGTCTTCAGGTGAATCAGCATGATTAAATTATGGCTTAATTTTGTTCTTCATTTGTCTCTTATGCATGCAAACCATTATTCTGGCAACCACCAAGATAGTAAAAGCTGTGGCAAAAATATATAGATAGATCCTTAATTCCAGAACTTCCAATCTTTATTACGGTTTATTTATAGTTAGACGCATAACATTTATACTATTAACTGTTTGACTTATCATGGCC
>JBMFWM010000056.1:0-10677 GCA_049965275.1 Thermoplasmata archaeon
ATTCCTTTTTGCTGACAGTTCCAGGATTCAGATGATAAATATGCAAAAATTAACCTAAAATACGGTAAAAAAATTCACAAGAAAATTATTTGATCAATTACAAGATGATTACTTGTACTTGACCTTGCTGGACGCTCTAAATACGAATTTCTTCTTTGACGGGACGTCGATTATTTTTCTGGTCTGTGGGTTTCTAGCCTTCCTTGCTTGCTGGGTCTTGCGCTCGAATATTCCAAAGCCTGCAAGGTTGATCTTGGATCCCCTGTTTGCTTCAGCAACGACGTTGTCCAAAAATGTCTTTATGACGTTTCTGGCCTGTTTCTGCGTTGTTGAAGTCTTCTTTGAGACCGTCTTAGAGAGTTCGCTTATTCCTACCATTTGGCACCTCCTACATGTGTATTCACAAAATAGTATTAAAATATTTTGATTTGGTTTTTAGTGCATATGCCATAATAGGTCATTTTAACAAATCTCATTATTTGCATAAAAAAATTATCATATAAATAAAGTGGAGGAATTATCATTGTAGCGTTGCTTTCACCTTATAGCATATGGAAAATCTCTAGACTTTGAGCATAATATTATTTCACGTGCATAATAGTGAATTGAGTCATTTAAAAATGGGTAAGATGCACAACTGTATTTGAGAAAAAAGGTTTTTTCTTATCGGAAAATTAAAGAATCCCGCTCTGGTCAATGCAGGAAGATACCAAATAAATTCTTAAATATTCAATCTCGATCAGCGCCAGTGAAATTAATAGAGAACTGGTTTTCGGAAAGGTACTCGGACAACCTGCAGCTTTCTTTCAGGGTGAAAGATCAGCTTCTATCCGTACGCACTGACTTCCAGAGGATTGATCTTTTCGAGACATATGATTTTGGCAAATTACTCACAATTGATGGGACAGTCCAGCTCACTGAATACGATGAGCACATCTATCATGAGATGATAACAATGATGCCGTTCTATGCCTTTGGAATAAAACCGGAATCCGCGCTTGTAATAGGCGGTGGTGACGGTGGAACAGCTACAAGCCTGTTGTCGCTAGGATTCAAGAAAGTGACAAACGTGGAAATAGATTCCCAGGTCGTCGAGGTATCCAAGAAATTCTTTCCGAATTTATCAGCGGCATTCAAGGACAGTAGATGCAATCTCATTATAGATGATGGGATAAAATATGCGAAGAATTCCAAGAATAGGTTTGATTTTGTTCTGGTTGACAGCACAGATCCTGAGGGCCCCGCCGAAGGCTTATTCTCGGAGGATTTCTATCATTCAATCCATTCAGCGCTCAAAGAGGGAGGAGTCGCGGTTACGCAGTCCGGATCACCACTCTATCAACCAAAGGCAATCAAGCTTGCAAATAGTGGAATGAAGAAGGCATTCAAGAATGTATACACTTATTGCTGCTTTATTCCAACTTATCCCAGCGGTTTCTGGTCCTTCACAATGGGTTCGGATTCTGACTTAAATTTTCAGAAAGATGTCCGCCATGGCAAGTACTTCAATTCGGAAGTATTGCACGGAGCCCTTCAGTTACCCCAGTTTGTAAGGGAACTGGTTCAATAAATCTCAGCCCTTGTAATTCCAGCGCGATTTAGCTTCCTGCAGCTTATCTTCAAATGCAGGGCCAAGCTTGTAGGCAATTCGTTCCAGATCCTTGATGTTCTTGATAAAATTCTGTTTGCTGCTGCCTGAAATGATATCCGAGAACTTTTTTGCATCTGTTAGAAATTTGAGGTAAAGATAGATAAAAAGAATCAGTCCTATAAGGCTAACGATGAAAATCCAGTACATCCAGTTTCCCGTGGAAGCGAAGGAGAGGCCAGACTTGATAATGGCCTGGTTTCCTATGACAAGGTCGTTGAAAACTATAACAAAAACTACTATCGACACGGCTGCCATGATAATGTAAACGTAAGACTGTATGCTTCTAAAGGAGAATTTCATACTCACCCCGTAAATAAAAATCATATTTTAAAGTTCGTCAAAATTTGCAGGAATAATTAACAATCAAAAGCTCTGACTTTTGTAATTATATAATCATGAAATTGAAGCGCTAAAGAGAGTTCGCAGAACAGCATTGGGCCTTAATTCCAGCTCCTGTCTTTGGATCAATCGCTTTTTTCGCGATCTTTACTTTTAGTAAGAAAATTTAAAGCCGGCCGGATGGAAGGTCTCATTGCTTCAACAATCTGCCTCGCATTGCCGGTAAATTCTTCAATCTGAATAGAGCACTTTTCATCTTCGAGGTTAATCTCCTTTACCCTGTTACATAGCCTGAACGCTATTCTTAGACCCATGTCATTGAAATCCCCAGAAATTTCGTCTGACTGCAGCAAAGCAAGATCATCCATTGTTGTAACCAGGACAAAACTTGCTTCTGTCAAGCCTTCCCATGTATCTTCTGCCAGCTCTTTCCAGGAATTGATAATCTCCAATGTTCTCGATACCCTGAATTTTTTCTTGAGTCTCAAATAGAACTTTATGTCCCTGTTCAGGTGATTATAAAAATCCCTCTCTAAGGCCAGCAGGTGCATTGTTGATGATGAAGCGGGCGTGTCCCAGACAATGAAGTCATAAGCGCCAGAATTTTCGAGCTCAATAAGGTTTGAAATTATAAATTCTTCAGGAACACCTGGTGCGCTGGACACATGGTGCAAGAGTTCTTCGTCGGCATCTATGAATTCCCTTGCTATCTGCAGGACATCTTCTCCGTATTTTTCTTCCCATTTCCTGGAGACCTCATTTTCCGTGAGTTCCATTACAGAAATATTATCACTTGGAGTGAAAATGAATTGTAGTGATGGCATAAAATCAGTAGAAACAATAAGGGTCTTCCCGAAACTGGAAAGTTCGAGTGCAAAAGCGCTTGAAACAGACGTCTTTCCCACTCCACCCTTTCCGACAAATGCCACTATCATGATCAGCTATTCCATACGCGTTATAAAGCGAAGCGTATAACAGCTTCGTCCTTAATTGGGCATGCTTATCTAGAATACATGGAAATACCTCGGGACGGGAAATTTGTCATTCCTTCACCTCCGATACATTTTGCATCGAGCCCTATCTACAATCACATCTGAGGCAGCTAAGTTCTCACCTTCTATTTACTGAGGAGAGTAGGTCAGATAAAGAAAAAGTGATTTATTCCCTGTGTATTGTCGTACATGAACATATTAGCCAGCGTCTTTGATAAGAATGGGCTTGATTCATTTCTCAAGGATATTATCCATAACGGTGATATTGTGTATGCGACCGGGAAAACTGCAGATTTTCTCAAATCATCCGGAATAGACGCGATCAGCACGTCAAAGCTGTCCGGTTTTGATGAACTGCTGGGAGGGAGGGTCAAGACACTCGTCCCGGCTATCTTTGCAGGCATACTGTCCAGCCGAGACGCGAAAAGCAACGAGGAGCTGAAAGCGATGAAATTCCCGCAATTTGACATGGTCATCTCCAATCTGTACCCTTTTCATGAAGCAGCAGCAAGTGGGAACCTGGATGCAATGATAGAGAATATCGACATAGGGGGGGTATCGCTTATCCGCGCTGCAGCAAAGAACTATGCTCATGTTTCTGTCATAACAGCTAAAGATCAGTATGTACCGATCTCCAGGATCATCAGGGAAGAGGGCTCCATCCCTTTCAATGTGAGGCAGGACCTTGCAATAAAAGCTTTTGCCCTGGCAGCCGGCTATGATATAGATATATACAACTCACTCTCAAGGAAGCTTTTACCGGAGCACAGCATGGAAAACCTTTTACTTGGATTTAAAGGCGGCACGAAGCTCAGGTACGGGGAAAACCCGGATCAGGAAGCCTACATGTACCATGGCGGTCAGATGCTGGGTATACCGGGTGCATTACAGATGTCAGGAAAGGAGCTATCATACAACAACATACTGGACTCAAACGCTGCTTTAGAGACCGCATTAGAGTTCGAGCAACCGACAGTAGTGATAGTGAAGCATCTGACACCATGCGGGGTGGCATCTTCTGAAAGGCTTTCAGAGGCATATTCCCGGGCATTCGAAGCAGACCCGGAGTCAGCTTACGGTTTTGTGATGTCCGCCAACGTCGAGATTGATGCGGAGACCGCAGGCCTGATTGCCAAGAACTTTGCTGAAGTCGTTGTAGCACCATCATATTCCAAGGAAGCATTTGAGATATTGAGGAAAAGAAAGAACCTGAGAATTCTCAAAGCCAGCATGAAGATGGACACTGAAATGAGGATACGCTCGGTTTCCGGAGGTATCCTGGCGCAGACTCCGCTCAGGGCGATGCCAATCCAGCCAGTTCTTAAAACATCCATGGGGGCACCAGAAACAGCAATGGCAGATCTATTGTTCGCATGGAAAGTCGTTGCACACGCAAGGAGCAATGCTATCGTTCTGGCAAAATCATATGCGGTTACAGGAATGGGATCCGGGCAGACTTCACGAGTCAGGGCATTAAAGATAGCCGGGGAGCTTGCGGGTGAGAAGGCAAAAGGATCAGTGCTTGCTTCTGACGCGTATTTCCCGTTTTCGGATAGCGTGGAGGAAGCAAAGAGGCTCGGTGTGGTGGCAATAATCCAGCCGGGAGGGTCCATCAGGGATAACGAGGTGATTGCGAAGTGCGAGGAGTATTCCATTCCGCTATACTTCACAGGCAAACGAGTATTCCTGCATTGAATTTATAGCATTGAGAGAAGTAATGCAACGACAAAACCTGCAATTACTCCGCCATTTATGGCGGGAAGTCCTGGAGCAGGCCTTCTCTTCATGAAGAACATGAGGTAGATCATGCCGATTATCCCGCCGACAAAAGGAAGGAAGAAGAAAGCGGGGGACAACGCCTTTCCCATTCCGTAAACAGTAGAGGATACAACTAGCACGGTAGGGATGGCAACATCTCCAAAACCCAGAAGAACAGCCTTATTTTCCCCTCTATTCTCTATCGAGAGCGAGGACATATCAAAATCAGAGGATTCCGGTACAACGAAAAGCATCGGTATACTTTCATCCAACGCAACCTTCGCCAGCGTGATCATGTGTTTAGTCTTGAAAACAGATATGTAATCATATACGGCAAGTATGATCAGCAGGGCTAAAGCAAACCAGACACCGAGGAAAAGGCTCCAGATCGAGGCTATCCCTATCGCCATTATGAGTCCTGTTATGTTCACAACTATCCAGTTGGGTTTTGTGAAGAGCTCATAACCAATGAATGCTGGCGGAATCATCCAGATCAGGTAAAAATCTGCTGTCAGCATATTGGGAAGCTGCGGGAATGGTGTATATATAATGTATAGGAAAAAATACTCAAGATAAGCGTATGCGTAGTCCGCAACAACTAATGCAACAAAAAAGACAACATAGACCATTACAAACAGGAACACATATTTGATAGGTTTTCCCTTTTTTCTGCGGGCCAGGAACAGTATCAAGAGTGTAATGAAAATTGTAGCTACGATATATATGATAAAATATCCAAAGCTTTCGGAAGTACTGGAACTGCCCTGGTAGCCTGACGATGTAAGACCTTCAGTGAACAGTACCGAAAGAATCGAAGCTACGATATAGATTATTATCGTCCAGGCTTCAGGACTTAACCTTCTCTTCCTTTCTTGCCTCATTCTTCTTCTTATTGTAATCGCAGTCTATCTTCGGGCAGAACTTCCACCTGTAACCCTTCCTGGCCGAAACTAGCAGGGGTGCACCACAAAACGGGCACTTCTCTCCAGTAGGGGAGATAAAACCCATCTGTGGAAGTGGGTAGGTCTGTGTGCATTTTGGATAGTTTGTACATGCAAGGAACCTTTTTCCGCTTCTTGACTGTCGTATGACGAGGTCACCGCCATCGACAGGGCAGGCACCTAAAGACGCATTCTTCTTGTTGTATGTACATGAAGGATTCATGCATCTCGTTTCCGGTGCCTGTCCCTTCCTGATTATCCTTATCAATGGAAGAGAACAGTCTGGGCAGTTCTTTTCCTCCACCTTGATCAGCGCATTAACCGGGACATAAAAATCAATCTTGCAGCCCTCTGTGGTGCATTTGATCTTAGCAGAATCCCTGCTCTTCAGGATTATAAGATCCGTATGGTGCTCCGGACATGTCCCTACTGTGTCGCCTTTCCTGGCCGAGCTGTTTATGACCTCAACTATCCTCTGCTTGTTTGTAATAAAATCCTTCAGAACGTTAGAAAGCATTTCTCTTGATTCGTTGACAACTGCCTGCTTGGAAATCTCCTTCTTAGTTATCCTGTCCATGTCCTCCTCTAGCTTTGCAGTCATCTCTGGCTTAGAAATCGGCGAATTGATAAGCTTGATTGCCTGAATGAATCCGATTCCAAGATGCGTTGGTCTGACAGGGTTCCCCTGGATAAATCCCCTATCCTGGAGCTTCTGTATTATCTCATGCCTGGTGCTTTTCGTTCCAAGACGCAGCGACTCCATCAGCTTCAGCAGGCTTGCCGCATCGTATCTCGGCGGCGGTTTTGTATGATCCTCCTGCATCTCCCATTTTATCGCCTTGACCTCCTCTCCTTCTACAAGGTCCGGATGATATGATTCACTCACCTTCCGGTAGGGATAGAGGGAAAGCCACCCTTCGTCAATTATCTTCGATCCTTCTGAAATAAAATTATATCCTGCTACCTGGATAGTAGCTTTCCTGACCTCCCTCTGCCCATCCCTGTACAGGGTTGCAAGGAACCTTCTCACTATCAGTTCGTAAATCTTGTGAAAATCACCCTTCAGGTCGGCTCCCTTAGGCACCGCAACAGGATAAATCGGTGGATGATCTGTTGCCTCTGTCCGGCCCCTCGATGGGCGAATTGAATCCTGAGCGAGTACTTTCTCAACATCATCCTTGAACTCCCCCTTCTGAAGTTTCTTTAGGACGCCAGAAAGGCTGATGCTTCTTTGATATACTGTGTTGTCGGTCCTTGGATAGCTTATGTATCCCTTTACATAGAGGCTCTCCGCAATAGACATTGCCCTTGCTGGATTTACTCCTATCCTGCTTGCTTCCCTTAAAAATTCTGTGGTGTTAAATGGAGGCGGCTTCGGTATTCTCTGAACGCTTTTCTCGAAGCTTTTCGTCAATCCAGGTTGTCCGTTTACCGCCGAGAATACTGCATCAGCTTCCTTCTTATCAAACAGCTGGGTCTTCTCATAGATTCCCTGGAAATGTCCTCCTTTGTTAAAAGTGATAATTATCTTCCAGAAGGTTTCCTGCTTAAAAGCAGTGATCTCATTCTCCCTCTCGACTATAAGAGCAAGTGTGGGCGTCTGCACTCTTCCGACGGAGAGGAAGTCCTTTCCTAATCTCTTTGTCGACACAGAGAAAAAGCGGGTCAGTACCGCTCCCCATATAAGGTCAACTTCTTCCCTGGCACCGGCGGAATCTGCAAGGTCATAGTCAACATCTATCAGGTTGGCAAACGCACTTTCAATCTCCTCTCTTGTCAGCGTGCTGAACTTTGCCCTCCTTATCCTGTTACTTTGAGGATCTCTACGAAATCCGGCAAGCTCCAGGGCCTCAGTACCGATTAGTTCTCCCTCCCTGTCATAATCAGTTGCTATTATGAATTCGCTCTCTCTTGAGCCAAATTCAAGCAGCGTATTCCCCACGGTCTTATTCTTGAGGTTCTTGTTTATTTCGGCGAAGATGAGTTTGTTTAGATCCACGGAACTCCAATCATTCATCTCCTTTGGAAAATCAAGCTCAACGACATGCCCGCTGAGTGAAACAAGGGCATAATCATCATCTCCTTTTCTGAATTCAATATAATTTAGACCCTTGGCTCTTTTTGCCTTCTGTTTCCCGTCTGAGAGGAAATATGCAATCCTTCTTCCGGCATCGGCCTTTTCCGCCACAATAACTTTCAAAGTCAACCTGAAATCAACTCCCAAGCAATTCAATCATATTATATATCAATGATCTGCGCTGCATACAAACCTGTTATTTAACGTTGGCCTGTCTGCTTATAAGCAAAATTGGACCTCAATTGACAATGATGCCCGAATTCTTTGTCCGAAAACGTGAAAGGATGCACTATCACCATTTAAGAATATGCTTGACATTAGCTTGGCATGCCTCTCAAAAACTACCTGGGTGTCTTATATAATGCAGAGCATCCTGTGTACGTTCCTGCTGAAGACTCTTTTCTCCTATTACGGGAGGCTAAATGTCATGGAAGGGTGCTTGAGATTGGGACTGGTTCTGGACTGATAGCAATATATTTTGCAAAGCATGGCATTCAAGTGGATGCAGTTGACATATCCAGAGATGCTCTGGATTGTGCATACGGAAACTGCAGGCTTAATGGTGTGAGCATAAATCTTGCGCTATCAGACCTCTTTCAGAGTGTGAAGGGAAAATACGACACAATAATATTCAATCCTCCGTACCTGCCAGCTAACGATGAGATTGAAGGAGCAGAAGCCTGGAATGGAGGCAGCGACGGCTTTGCGGTTATCAGGAGATTCCTTTCGGGGGCACCTTCTTATCTTGCTGATAATGGTTCAATTTATCTCATATTATCAGATCTCACCAATATACGGAGTCTAATTGAGGAATTCAGAGATTATGACTTCGTACTGCTGGGTAGTGAACATTTTGAAACAGAAACAATACATGCATATGAGCTGAAATTAGGGAGATAACTGTGCCGACAATCGAGGAAAGAATCAAGGATATCCAGAACGAGATCAGGAAGACCCAGTATAACAAGGCGACTGAACATCATATAGGTATACTGAAAGCCAAGATGTCTCAGCTAATCATCGAGGCCGAGTCACACAAAAAGGGAGGAGGGAAAGGCTTTGCCATCCAGAAGAGCGGCGATGCAACAGTTGCGCTAGTCGGTTTTCCTAATGTAGGAAAAAGCAGCATCCTGAACAGGCTTACTAATTCAGAGAGTGAGATAGGAAGTTACGCCTTCACAACACTGAAGGTAATTCCAGGTACCATGAAATATAATGGTGCAATCCTTCAGATCCTTGACCTTCCCGGGATCATTGAAAACGCCGCTTCCGGTTCGGGTAGAGGTAGGGAGGTTCTCAGTGCTGTCCGGGCAGCAGACCTGATTCTTCTTGTTACCGATGTGAAGAGCAAGGGACTAAACACTATCATCCTGGAGCTGAGGAACGCAGGCATCGTTGTTGGCCGAAAGAAGAAGAACATCGCCATGAAGAAGACAGGGAGCGGAGGAATCAGGATATATTCTCCAAGGTCAATAAGCGTGAAGGAAGAGGAGATAAAAGAGATCCTGAAGGAATTCAAGATAACAAATTGCGATCTCTACATCAGGGAAAACGTTGACGTTGACGACATCATCGACTTCCTGCGCGGGAATACTATGCATGTTCCTGCCGTAATTGCGATCAACAAGAGCGACCTTCCCCATGACATGGAGGAGATAGTCTCAAGCCTTCCGCCTAAACTTGAATACCTTTTCGTATCTGCCAGCACAGGCGAAGGGATTGAAGATCTCAAGAACCTCATTTTCAGAGGGCTGAATCTCGTGAGGATATATCTCAGAGAAAAATCAGGGGAAGTCGATTATGAACGACCGCTCATTCTCAGGGGTGGAGTGAGGGTAAGAGAGGTCTGCAGGAGGATAAGCAGGGAGATACTGTCATCATTCAAGTATGCAATAATACTAAACAGCAAGAGGAAACAGAGTGAGATAAGGGCTGGTCTGGACTATGAACTCAGGGATGAAGACATTGTCACCCTCGTTTCAAGGAACTGAACCCGAGGATTTCTTTGCATCTTCTGCCATTTTGTTCTTTACTTTCCAGTATGCCTCTTCATAAGCAGTCGTGATCTCATGTACGATAAGATTGAACTTGCTCAGATCCTTGAAGAAGAAGATTACCTTAACACTGCTATTGTTGAATGTCTTTGAGAAAAAGTATGATTGATGCTCCAGCAAACCTATAGTTCCCTTGATTTTATCTATGGAAGCGGTTGCTTCATTGATTATCTGCCTGATGGGAACATCCGGGTTAAAACCAATAAGCACGTTGTAAGATAAACGATCACCACTAACGAGACTGGTAAATTGGGACTGCCCCAGTAGCCCAGTGTTGGGTAAGTCAGTGACAAGGCCATCCGTCGTCCGCACCTTTGTTGTCAGGACGCTTACATCAAGCACTTCTCCCACTACAGGGTTGTTAAATAGCCATGAATAGAATGACATCGGCTCTTTTGGTTTTATAACACCCGAGCTGGAAAGCAATAGTCCGGACAGCAAGCTGGATACTGTGTTCTGCAAAGCGAAAGATATGATCAGGCCACCGATTGTTCCTCCGATAAGTGCTCCTGTCAGGCTGATTCCTAGATAAGCAAGAAAAGCAGCGATTGCTCCACCATAGATCACTGCCCTGAACAGTGTATAGAGGCCACGATAATTGCGCTTTCCCGGCTTAGAAGATGCCTTTTCTATAAAGACTCCTATAGTCCTATTTATGATGTGTGCAAAGCCGAATATGATTATTGCGGCAACTGCGTAGAGAACGTATTGCCTGTATGGTACGAGGATCGGTTCATATATTGCAATGAAATCAAAAACATAGCCTGCAGCGATGACTATAGCTACTGCTGCTATGATCACTATGATTATTCTCCGGATTTCCCTCCAGAAACCATCTGCCATCTTTATCGGATTGGTGCATTGC
>JBMFWM010000057.1:0-10290 GCA_049965275.1 Thermoplasmata archaeon
TCAGGTGATTCTGGAATTCGCTTAAAACATTAATCAAATCCCGACCGGTCCATTCATCAAACTATATCTCAATAACTTGAATGCCAAGCTTTTTGCATTTATTATACAGTATTTTGTCAAATGTGACTAAAGGTACTTTTCTCGAATATGCATCATACGCTATTATCCAATCATTGAAATCTCTGAAACTTAGCTTGTTTTCAACCATGAAGGCGGATACCTTCTCCATTATCTTTCCAGATAGCCAGGAGACTGTGAAATATTCACTATGCAATAATTCCTCAATCTTCTTTCTTACACTTTCATTATCTATTCCATACCTGGGAAGCACAAAACCAAGTTCAACAATTGAAAGTGAATTTATTATGGGGTCTTCCGACTCGTCGATAAGCACGCTTGCCCTGTTATGGCGTGGAGAATTCTCTATGGCATCATATACCAGAACATTGGTGTCAACAAGCACCGTCATTTGCTGCTCTCCTCCCATCCCGACCTTATCTCATTGTCGGCATCCATGGATGAAAGCTTTTCTCTTGCCCTGAAGGTTATTCGCCCTCTGCGTTTCCCTGTAGAGTTTGTCCTGTTCCTGAGGCGTTGGTTAATGATCTTCGACATATTCTTTGTGCTACCGTACTTTTCTATGGATTCTTTGACGATTTCAGCGTAGATTTCTTCGTCCAGGTTGATAGTGGTTTTGACCATGAATGCTAATGCAAATACCATATAAACATTTAACGGTAAACTGTCATGACTACAGTTCAAACAATCCACTTTACAAATGCACATATTGTTCGTCTGAAAATCATATTTCATGATATTCGTTTAAAACGTTAATCAAATCCTAACCGGTCCATTGAGAATTCCAATTCTCTCATGTTCCCTCCTTAACGATTCCTTCAGCCTGCTGCTTGCCTATCCTCTTGATTTCTGATATGCGAGCATGGAAAAGTGTTACCGGATTTGATTATTTTTCATTTGTTACCGTGATCCACATATTTTCAGGAATGTTGACATTAATAGCATCTTTCGTTTCTGCAACGTGAGCTGCATTGAGCTTGTAATGAACAGAAACGTAGAAATCAACGAGGCCGAAACCAGTGTAGAATTTTCCGTCACCCCACCCTCCTTTCGAAAGTACAATTGCCCCGGCAGAATTACCGATTATTACGCCTGGGAACTCGAATAACCTATCCTGCAAAGCCCTCTGTTTTAACTCGCGATATAGGGCCTCAGTGTCTCCACCTGGAAGGTAAATGGTGTCTACCTCAGAGAATTTTCGTTGTATTTCGTTTTCAGGATCGGTTTTGGCCAGAAACAATATCTCTTCAAAGCCGCAATGTGAAAAATAGTTACGGAGCACCTCAGAATATTCAGCTTCCTTCTCAAGAGAATCCGAAGTCCATGGTACAACCAGGATTTTCCCTGAACTTGATAACTTCCTCGCGTCCTTGAACAGGGTTTCGTTTGTCCTCCGTTTAACGTCCTCGCCTCCCTGCATGATTATGATTTGGTTAGTCATATACCTGTTAAGAAGGTAAGATTTTAAAAATCTGTGGTTTTAAGTCTTCCCTTAAAACTTTAATCAAACATCGACCGGTCCGTTCGAACCGTGGTAGACTTTCATCTTTGTAAAAACACACGATCTAAAAAGAAAGGCTGGTCACTTCTAGATATTCGTTCTACGACCCAGCGATATAACGACTACAACTCTTCTAATTTCTTCAATGCCTGCAACCACTCTGTAGTCGTCAACTCGTAGCCTGTACTCAGTTCTCTCGACTGACCTCACAAAGAGCCTGCGCATTGCACTTTCTATGATCTCTGTTTTCTGGATGAACCTCTCGGCTATAGGAATGTCCAGACACCGAAGCTGGAAAAGAGAATCCTCAGAATATTCTACTTCAAAATCTGTCACTGGTTACCCAACTGTTTATTTACTTCTTCTGCGGTGCGGGTCTTCTTCTCTTTAGCATAAAGAAAGTTTCTAAGCTTGAGGTGGAAATAGGAAAGGACATTCCCTATATTGGAATAAATAAAGAGATGGAAATACGGTTACGATAGGAACTATGATAATGCTATTGGAAAGGAGGGTTGTTGCATGCAATGTCATGGTCAGATCAACCATATAATGAGGTGGGATGATGGGGATTTAATGAAAATCATCATTTACCAAAAAATGAGGTACGATAGGTTACTATCAAAAAAAACATTTATATTTTACACACATATATGTGTGTGGATTAGATGGGAAGTAAAAACATATCTATCTCTGATGAAGCATACCTGAGGCTATCAGAACTGAAGTCTAGAAATGAAAGTTTTACAGACGTTATATATAGACTTACAAATAGGACGAATGTACTTGATTTAAAGGGTATTATAAAAGAAGAGGAGGGAAAGTCTTTAGAGAAAAATATTAGAAATTCAAGGAGACTAAGTAAGGAAAGAATAGATAGAATCGGAAAGGAGTTAAATGAATTATGATAGCTGATACTTCGTTCCTTGTTGATATAATGAAATCTAATAAGGAGGCGATAAAGAAAGCAGAGGAAATTGAAAAAACCGGAAGTACTATCGCAGTTACTTCGATATCAATTTTTGAATTATTTGTGGGAGTATGCCTTAGCATAAAACAGGATCAGGAAAGAAATAAGATAACTCGAATACTTAACGGTCTATCAATAATAAGTTTTGATGAGGATTCTGCAAGAGAAGCTGGAAGGATATTTGCCCAAAAAAGAATGAGGGGATTAGTAATCGATCCAGAAGACTCCATGATTGCAGGTATCTGTGCAAGAAGAAATGAAATTCTGATTACACGAAACATAAAGCATTTCAGTGATATAGAAAATGTGAGAATTGACAGTTATTAAAAATATAAAAGTTGATATGGTATTCGCTTAAAGTCCTAATCAAATCCGGACCGGCCCATAATTATCTAACAATTATAACTGATAACAACTGTTTAATCACAGGTCCGAGCTTTTCCGTGTCGGCACCTTCGAACTTGCAATCTTGTACAGTTTCATATCATCAGTTACAAGCTCGTAACCTGCTTCAATAGCTGACATGAGATAAGATGAATCATAGAATGTCAGGCCATCTTCTAAGGACAAACGTAGCACAGAAGCTGGAGACGACACAATCTGTTCCATGGAATCAATCACTTCAAATAGGACATTACCAGATTCCGTTGCTTCTTTTTTTGAAATTCTATTTCTAATTTTATGATTCTTCCACAGAATGTTGCCTATCTCGTACCTAGCAAGAGGGATCGTTGCACCGGCAATGAGCACACTGTATTTACCACTCTGAAAGAGATTAAAAATTGCAGAAGCGTCCAGCAGGTTCATCTTTCCCTGTCTTCCCTGATGTCTGGTACTATTTCATCTAACCTTAATTTCGAGATTATAGGTGCTACTTTTTTCATTTTCCTAATTAAATCCTTGTTCCTAGCCCTTCTAATTTCTTCCTGCACAGCCTTTTTGATAATTACTGTAGGGTTTAGTCCGAGTTTTTTTAATTCTTCTCTCTCTTCTTGTGAGATTTTTGCAGATATTGTGGTATACGTTTTCATACTACGTTATACATTACAAATATTTCACATTTCTGTACTATAAAATGTAATCTAAATTAAATTACAAATAGAATCCTTGGAGTATTTTTCTATGCCATACAGCACTTCGTGCATGTTAACAGAGCTTGTACAGTATTCTTCCTTACTTTCGATGATTCTAAGCATTAGTGCCTTCCCCTTTTCTGAGTTCTTATCCAGCACTTTGATGAGAACATCCGTGTCCAGAAGAATCAATTTCTCTTCTCCCACCTTTTCTTTTTGATATCCTTGAGAAGTTTGTCCTTATCTTCAAATTCAGTGCTTCCCCTTAAGGACACAAGGATGTCCTTCTTGCCCTGTGATTTGATCAATCTGTCCAGAAGCTCATTGAAACTCTCGTTCTCTTTCTTGAAACCTTTTAATTCGTTGTACACTGCCTTCTTGATTGTAATAGTTTTGGACATAACATATGTTTATGCTTAAACATCAGATTAATTTTAACGAACTCAGCAGCAAGATTGCTTCAAATTTTCTATCTAATGCATTCACGTGTGTGGGACACTATTCTACGATTTACTCATATTGAACTTATTGTGCCATACGCTGTGCAGAAAAGTGCATTATCTATCCTGTTATCCGTCTTCTGTGTTATGTTCCATCCAAACATCTTCTTGTCTTCTGCAAATCGTGATTATGAAGTGCTCCTCTGTTTGCACTTCTCAAGATATTAAGAGCAATGAATGGAATCTCGCACCGGAATTTACCTGAGCAATTCTAGGGGTTCTTAATTGAATTTCAAAAGAATCAGATTTTTCATTGAGTAGAAAAAGATGTCTAGAGATCGTGACGTGAATTATGATTTGGATTCGCTACTTGGCCTACTGGTTTCCAGAATCCGCTCTGTGAGTGTTCTTACATAATCTTCAGGATTCATTTCATTGTCATTCCACCAGACAACATAACATAATATGGAGCCGAAGAAGGCCTTCTTGACTGGCGCTGGAATTATTGTCCCGTTTAGTTCTTCAAGTCTTGAAAACATTTTGTTCATTTCCTGAAAGCACATGGCTCTTAGTGCGAGCTCAATATGTTTGTGTCTGTCCTTGCTTGCTATAGTCATCAGGAGCAAATTGCGAAGATCAGGGTTTTCATATTTTTTTAAAAATGATGTCCCAAAGTCCATTAGGAGGTCCTGTGCGCTGCTGTGATTTCTTCTGTTAACGTTAGACATTTCTTCAACGGGAACTGACCTGAGAGCGGCTTTTTCGATGAGGTTATCTTTTTTCTTGAAGTAGAAAAAAACTATGCCCTTACTAACTTTTGCTTTTTTAGCAATTTCATCAATGGTTGCGAGATCATAACCTCGTTTGGAGAAGACTTTAACTGAAGCATTAAGAATTTTTTCCTCTTTATCATTCTTTGTATACATAGTGAAGGTATGCCATAGAAGTATATTTATTAATCGGTTGGTCAGTATTTATTGACTAATTAGTCAAAATATTTATATATTGATTGACTATTCAGTCAACTATGATAAGTACACAAAATAAAAGTTTGAGAAAAGTTGGATTGGACTTTGGTCTGATAAGCGGGGCCGAGTGGCTGATTATCATAGCTGCATTTATGGGCAGGTTTCTGCTGCAGTTTTACCAAACATCGATCGGCTCACTTGGCCTGGCATTTAACATGACCTCGCTTGAAGTCGGGATAGGGTTTGCCTTTTTTACTCTTGCATTCGCTGTTGCAGCATTCCTGATGAGAAAATTTAAACCAAGCCAGTTGAAGACGGTTGAGATAATATCACTGGCACTGCTTGGTGTGACCATGCCACTTTATATATTTGCGTCTGGAGTCGCAGAAGTATATACCCTGATGATAATAGACGGCTTCATAACTGGACTGGTTATGGATTCATTCATGACAATGGCAGGGATGGCATCTAAAGATCAGTCAAAGAGACAGGTCGAGCAGGCTTCGTTTTCATTCTGGGTTGCCCTGGCACTAATAATAGCGCCATTCATGACAGGTTACCTGCTGCATCTTGGAATAAAGGAGATCTTTCTGATATTTGCCATAATGGCATTCGTGGCAATACCATTTGTTGCCTCACTAAGAGGAAAGTACTCACTGCAATACATGGAGACAAAAGGACACAAGGGAAGTGCCAGCATTTCTTCACTATTCAAGAACAAGCAGTTTAACTGGTCAGTTATAGCCGCTTTTGCTTATACGATACCATTCTACATAATCTTCTCTTACGGCGTCATATACGGTGGAGTCCTGGGTCTTTCAGAAACTACGGTGTTCTATCTATTGGCTATAATGTTTGTTGGTGATGTTGTGACTAGGTTTATCATCAGACTCAAATCACCAATACAGAACAGGAGACCTTATATGGTCTTTGCTGTAAGCATAGCTCTTGTTTCTGCCGTATTCCTTGCTTTAAGTTCTGTGTCGATAGCTTTCTTTGTGCTTGCTTTCCTTATCGCTGCCATACCTGATGGTATTGCCTGGACCCTGGGAATACAGATAGCAAACACGACGTTCAAGCCAGAAGAGATAGGGGCCTCGACATCATTCTTCAGTTCATCAATGATGATTATGTCAGCTCTGATGCCACTCGTTGGGTACATGACATCCGTGAAGTACCTGGGCTTCACTACTACCTTGTGGATATTTGCAGGAATCACAGCCATATTCTTCATATGGGAGCTCCTGCTGAGACCTTCAAAAACATCAAATCAGCAGGAACCAACGACTGTGAAATCCTAAGGTGATGACATGTCAAAGATGCTGCTGATCACGATGAGTGCTGAAGAGGAGAAGATGAAAATGCCTTTGAACTTTGCAAAGAACCAGATGCAAAACGGGAACGAAATGAGAATACCTTGTCCTTTTGAGCCACTGCTTAAACGGTTTTCTGGACATCGTTGGCTGCAATGTCTCAATAATATGCATGATAATAGATAGGTTTTTCAGATGACAGGAAACTAAAAATTGCTGCTTGAACTAGCAGCATGATTCCTTTCTACCCGTGTCCAAGACAGGCTCTTCTATTCCTCTCTTTATGAGCCCAAGATCTAAAGTGGTAGGTAGTTTGCCACTTTTTTCCTTTGAAAATGTCAAGTGTCCATCTTTAAATATTTCAAATGATCCTGCCTTACCGGGCTGCATCCTTAATGACATTTCCTCATCGTGGGGACTGCTCTCCAATAATTTTGCTGAGAGATCCATTGCGAGAGGCAGATAACATCCAACACAGAATTTCATCTCATATTCCATTTCTTCACCTAAAGGCTAAATGTATAAAAAATATAATAACTATAAAGTTCGATGTAATAAAGTTGGTACAATGATTGAAAGTAATGGCAGATACTGCATGTGTTCTCTGAATGGAATTATGGATATTCTGGGCAAAAAATGGGTCATTTTTGTCCTAAACGGCATTGGAACACATGGCAAGGTTAGATTTGGAGAGCTTTACAAAGAACTGAAAGGAGTTTCACCCTCTACCCTTTCATGGATCCTTAAAGAGTTGACGGACCGCAATATATTGAAAAGAGAGATTTTCCCTGAGATACCACCAAGAGTTGAATATGCGTTGACAGAAACAGGTGTAGAACTCCGGAACTCTATAATCCCGCTTCTGAAGTGGGCTGCGAAATATGATAACGAGGGGAATGATCCAAACTGCTGCGGCGAAAATCAGTATGTTACTATTTCTCAGGACGAAAGAAAAGATTGTTGAGTTTTTTTCAAATTTTTCAGCAAGGCCATTTCGAGCCCATGTCCTCTCCATTCCCTTTACGATCTGGCCTTAGCCGACTGCATCCTGACCAATAATACGGTATTGAACCAACCATAAACCCACAGGATATTGAGCATTGCGGCTATTGCTATAAATATCCAGAACATCCAGCTGAAATCAACCACTGACATTATCTTCAGTGTTGAGGTAGCGAATAGACCAAGTGGAAATCCATAGGCCCAAACGCTAAGGTTCCCTCTGGATGGTCGAGCGAATATTATAATCAGAACAACGAGGAAGTTCCAGACTTCGAATCCCCAGAGCATTATGGAAAGCAAGCTAACGGTATGGATGCTTAATGACAAAGTGCCCGATGAATCGAAGTCGGCTATTGTGAACAGGTTGAGGACAATTAAGCTGGCTATTCCAACCGGCAGCATGGTTGTTGGCAGTGACTCGTGCATTTTAGTAGAAACATGTGCTGAAAGGGCAAGCGAGCCAATAAAGATGTAAAGGAAGAAAAAGATTCCAAGTCCCATGATTACTAGAAAGGATATGGCTTGGCTTTCGACTCCCCCGTAATAGCCCATCACATAAGGCGCAAGAAATACGTTAGTACCTATTGCCAGAGGCGGTATCACTATTGCATAATTGATCTCCCGCGGTGCAATCTCCTTTGTATATAGCCTATATCCCAGTAAGACTCCAAGTACAAGAGAAAGCCCATAGAACACATAGAAATCAAAAAGAGAAATGCCGGCGGAAGCTGCATTTATGCCGAATATTGATAAAAGTTGTGCATTTCCAACAAAACCAACTATAGGGATCAGGGCTATAAAGCTGAGCCTTGTAAGGTTTTCCCAGTGAGCATGTTTCTTCCCATGAGAGGAAACACTGCTTTCTACCCACATGACAAATATGATTGCGAATATCAGGAGACCGGTAAAGGTCAACCCTTCACCGATATACCTGTATACGATATCATGTTCCCTGCCAAAAATGAGCAAGTATACTTGTGCAAGAGCTAGAGTTGATATTGGGATTCCAAACCACTCGGACCCGAATGGAACGAATAATCTCTTTTTCATGAAAGCCAGAATCCACCTGTTTATAAAACTACCTTTGCAGGTTACACTTCAATTTGGGCGGCCAGTTCCTGGAGGACTTCAACAGACGTTATGTAAGCCTTGTTTCCAGTTATGAAACGTGAAATTGCGATGGCATCTTCAATCTCTCCAATTTTGGCTCCAGATTTCATGGACTGCCTGAGGTATGTTGTCGCGCATTCATCAGAATGTAAGGAAACGCTGACTGCGTAAGCTATGAGATATATCATCTTTGGATCGATCTTGTAAGGAGACAAGAGTTCAGACTTCTCTTTCAGGTGCTCCATGAAAAGATCAAACGAAAATTTCGAGAGCGCGAGCATTCCTTCAGGAAGTTTTTCCATACCAATTTCAGTTTTTATTTTCTTGATTATCTTGTCCACTTCCTCGGAATGCTTGTTAACATGCCCATTTTCTTCGATTATCTTAACCGTCTCTTGAAGGGAAGACATCGTCGATGCCATGAGAGCCATTTTAGCCGCTTTCAATGCGTCCAGTACCTCAAGTGGTTCGGTTCCGAATTTCTTAGCAAGGCTGAAGTGAAGCTTTACGGAATCCTTTTGACCGTTTGCTGCGGATACAGCTATCGCAATAAGTGAGAGCGCCTTTCCCTCGAGATGTGTCCTTCCGAGATATAATGTCTTATTCTCCCTGAACTGTTCCGTTGCAAGTTCCTTGTTTATCTTACCAAGCAAACCAACAATTTCTGGCAGCTTTCCAAGGGTTGCCTTTGCAAAGTTGTTAATTTCCTCCATTCCTGTATCCATGAATTCATTATGATGCCGGTCTAAATAAGAAAAATGCTTATAATTTGCCTGAAATCAGGAATTTTAAGGCAAATATTGTGTTGATTTTAGAAGTGGTAAGGTTCCAGCAACAGGATGTGACCTGCAGAAACGCAGTCAAAGTTAGGCATGCAGGCAAAGTCGTTCTATTATGCAGAGACATGACAAAGGTCAAATCTAAATTGGAGTGTCGAAAATCACTTCGAAGATTACGTCATAAACGCCGTATTTTGGTAGCGTTTTTCTAGCGTATTCTCTCACTTCATTACAATCCTTACCCACTATCTCAAGATAGAACCTTCGCTGACCAGTGGCTATCGCAAGCCTCTTGAATGATGAATTCGATCTCGCAAATGATAGAAATGAATCTATTTTATCCTCAGGCAGATTAAAAATTATGAGTGATCTGCAGTTAAGGCCTATATCGGCATAGTTTATTTCTGCCCTGCACCCTTTTATAATTCCTCTTTTCCTGAGGAGTACTATTCTGTCCCTGACCATCCACAGGTCTTTACCTGTCTCCTCTGAGATTTCTCGGTAACTTTTGTTACAATCTTTTTCCATAATTTCCAAGATCTGCAAGTCCAGTGAGTCTGGCCTGAATTCTTTCATTGTGATTATATGTTTCAGGATATTAAAAAAGAATGCATTGGAATGACCAAAGCTTACCTATATAAAGAACCGAAAGTTTGATCGTTTACCATCTGAGTATAGAATCCATGAACAAGAGCCTCATCTGATGAAAAGGTTGATGTTCTGTTCAGGACCCTTTAACTCGGCCGAAATATTGTAAAAGTGGGCTTGTGGTCAGTGACAAACTACATACCTTTCCCAAGAATGATCACAGCGGATTATTACGGCACATACAAAACACAGTAAATAGCCGTACAGTTCAATGCAGCAATTCTAACCGAGAAGTTAGGCCAGGGTATTCGACTAAACATCTTATCTCGAGCGATGGGACCAAGTAAGATTTGCCACCGAATCATTCATTAAATGCAGTTGTGCTCAAATCAATTAATTTAGCAAAGATCGGACGAGGTGATGTATAAACACTGTGCTGAAGCAACTTTCCAAAGTTTCCATCGTTAATTA
>JBMFWM010000058.1:0-10231 GCA_049965275.1 Thermoplasmata archaeon
GGGATACCTGATTCGTGAAGGTATCAGCTACCACTCGTTGAAGCAGGAAGCCCCATCCGCAAGGGTGGGGTAGTTCACTCAATGCGCTTGGTGATCCTTTCAACCAGATCCAGAAAATCATGTGAGTACAGTATCAGATCAGCCGCAGAAACAACCTTTGGATTCCTTGGATTGTATGCCACCCTGAACCCAGAAGCATCAAACATTGAAACATCGAAATCCGAATCCCCGACGGAAATAGTATCATTGACCCCTATTCCAAAATCATCCTGCATTTCGATGATTGCAAGATTCTTTTTCTCCGGTATCACCCCTACCCTTCCGCTGGGAACGAGATTTCCTTTGGAGTCCAGATCAATGCTGTTGCTGAATATTCTGTCAAACCTGAAGCCCTGAGCAATAATATCGGAAAGACATGAAAGCCCTCCTGATACTATCGATATCACATATCCTCTTTTCCGAAGAAGTTCAAGTCCCGGATAAAGGTTGTCCATCAGTGGTATTTTCTTCATGAGATCGACGATTTCGGCTCCGCTGATTGGGCTCTTTCTGGACAGCCAGAGCTTTACATCCTCTGCCATGAAAGATGAGTATGAAATCTTGCCCGATCGATATAATGCCATGTTGCTGGAATTGTTTACACCAAAGTACTTATGTACATAGGACCAGCTGCTTGGATGCTTCGTCAGAACTCCGTCCATGTCGAACGCTATGAGCTTTTTCTTGGCCACTGAAATCAATAAGTCCTGGAGAAATATGCAGGTTTAGCAGGAAGGGAACAAACGACGCATTTTCCATCGCCATGATCATCCTGTGGATAACCAAGGCATGACAGTTCAGTTTCCTCTTCTATCTTGTCGGCGCACTCCTTTCTACCGCACCACATCAGCCTTATCATTCCAGTTGATGTCTTGGCATTCTTAAGGTCGCTTACCTGTACAGTCAATTCAGACATTGTTTTCTGCGCCGAGTCCATGAGATCAGCCTGCATCATCGATATGGCATTGGCCAGTTCTTCTTTCAAATCATTAGTATTCACTTTCTTCCTCTTGCCTGTATTTCTAGGTACAAGTGTAACAAAGCCGCCTTCTGCTTCACGTGCGCCAGCCTCTATCCTGAAAGGAACGCCCCTCATCTCCCAGTCGTTGTACTTGAACCCCGGGGTATAGGATTCTCTATTGTCAAGATGAACCCGGTAACCGAAGGAATTAATCTGATCTCTCAGTTGGATGCAGTAAGCGTCGAGGTTCTTATTCTCACCGGGGATTGGCACAATGACAAATTGGATAGGAGCCACTGCAGGCGGCAAAATCAGTCCCTTATCATCCCCATGCATGAAAACGATTGCCGCAATAAGCCTCCCGCTCATGCCATAGGTTGTCTGGCTAACGAACTTCCTTTCTCCCGCAGGGTCAGAATATTGTATATCATAATTCCTCGCGAAATTCTCTCCATACTGATGGATCGTACCAATTTGAAGACTGCGGCCGCTTGGCAATATGAGATCAAAAGCAAGCGAATACTGGGAACCTGGAAATTTGTCCCATTCTGGCCTTCTGTTTATCACATAAGGCAGGCAGAGTTTCTGGGTTATATTCTTCATTATCTGCCTGTACTCTGTCATCTGGCGCTCCGAATCATCAATGTCCACATGTGCTGTGTGCGCTTCAAAAAAGTGAATTTCACGATCGCGTATGAATGCCCTGGTGTGCTTTGTTTCATACCTGTATGTCGTCACGATTTGGTAAAGTTTGAGTGGCAGATCTGTATGCGCCCTGATCCACAAAGAGAACATTGGGTACATCGCTGCTTCACTTGTCGGCCTCAACGCCAGATCCACTTCCAGCGGATCCATGCCGCCCCGGGTAACCCAGAACACCTGACCTTCGAATCCCTTTACGTGCTCGAATTCAACGGAAAGCTGGTCTCTTGAAATGAGCAATGGAAACAGCGATTCCTGGAAGCCGTATGAGTTTACTTCCTGCCTAACAATTCCATCCACCAGGCTTACAAGCTTGAATCCGTACGGCGGGAGAACATTCATTCCCTTTACCGGATATCGCTTGTCAACTAGTGACGCAGCTTCTATTATCTCGTTGTACCATTCGCCTCCACTGCTTTTTTTGTTGATCATTTTCGTCTGGGTATTTTCTTTCGATATATAATTATGAAATAACTTGCCTCAATCAATCGGGTCAGGTGATTTACATTCGATCCTTGGGGTTCAGTGACTTTCAAATTTATCCCTTATCTCAATATAGTGTGCAGTTCATGCAAAGAATTCTTTTCATGCTTCGATGATTCAATGCCTTTTCTATAGATTTTCGTGAAATACAAGGGTCCGTTCCCTAAAACCTTGAAACGGTAGCAGATACGATATCAATCTTACATATGGACAGGAAAAATGCACCTTATCTAATGCACTTAGAAGGATCCAATCTATACTGAATTTCTGATAAAAACTTAAAATACGTTCAGCGATTGCTTAACTTGTTATGAAAGCACAAGTTGAGACAGATTTTGAGACAGCAGTCAGAATTTATCGCAGGCTCATACCAATAAAATCGATTTCACCGGCATCCGGAGGTGTTGGAGAATCGAAAAAGGCAGATGAGATTTGCAAGATTCTCGAAGAGATGGGCTTCTCCAACTACAACAGATATAACTTCAAGGATGAGAACGGGTTTTCAAGGCCTAATATCACACTGAAGGTAGGCAACAAAGAACGTACGTTATGGTTCATTTCTCATATCGATACCGTCCCGGAAGGTTCCCTTGATCTCTGGACAAGACCACCGTATACGGCAAGCATTGAAGGTAACAAGGTTTACGGAAGAGGGTCCGCCGACAATGGGGAAGGGATAGTCTCATCGCTCCTGATGCTTAAGAATCTCCAAATGGAGAAGATGAAATACAATCTTGGCCTGGCATTTGTTGCGGACGAGGAAACAGGCAGCAAGTATGGGATTGCACAGCTTCTGGATACTGGCATTTTTAATGAGGATGACCTTATTGTAGTACCTGATTCCGGAACAGTAGATGGAAACATTATTGAAGTTGCAGAGAAGAGCATCCTCTGGTTGAAAGTTGTCGTAAACGGCAAGCAGGGACATGCCAGCAGGCCGGATCTTGCGATCAACGCATCTAAGCTTGGAATGATGTTCATGCTTTCTATTGAAAAAAGCCTTCATGAAAAATTCAATGCATCTGACAAGAAGTTCGAGTACCCTCTATCCACATTTTCGATAACCAAGCACGAAAAGAATGTCGATAATATCAATACAATACCTGGAAAGGACACCTTCTATCTGGATAGCAGGATCCTTCCCGTATACGATCTCGACTCAGTGATGGACTATATCAGGGAGGAAGCGCTGAAATTTGCCCAGGCAAATAAAGTCAAGATTGAAATAACACCTTACCAGAAAGAGCAGGCTCCGCCAGACACCAAGACGACATCTGAGGTCTATACCGAACTGAGCAGGGCAGTCAAGAGTGTCCTGAAAAAGGATGCAAAAGCTATTGGAATTGGGGGAGGCACATGTGCCGCGTTCTTCAGGCGAAGAGGAATAAATGCAGTAGTTTGGGGCGTATCAGTGGATGAGACTTACCACCAGCCCGATGAATATGTTATTGTTGATAACGTAATCAAGGCGGCTGAGGTGCAAGAAGCCATGCTCTACGGCTAATCCCCATCCGACACAGAAAGGTCACGTATCCTCTGCGGGCCATCTATCTCTTTTATAATTCGGGCCACTGGTTCGGGTACGTATTGTTCCCAGTTTTCGCCTTTCATTATCCTTTCCCTGATCCTTGTTCCAGACCAGTCAGATCTGTTAAGGAGTTTCAAAGACTCAACCTTGTAATTCTTCTCCTTGAACAAGCGCTTGACTAGTGAATTGTTCGTATATACGATGTCAAATTTAGGAGTCAGCGCCTCAACGTGTGCGACCCATAGCGGGTTGGAGTTCACATCTTCGATAGGTACAAGATAGAAGTTGTTTATTTTTGCCTCTTCCAAAGTTTCTGAAATCATTAGATGCCTTTCTCCAGCGGTGAAGGGATCTTTGAGCGTATGAGAATACTGCGCGCTTCCTATACCAATAATGACGGATGAATTCCTCTCGAGAACCGTTTTTATTATTTCGAAGTGGCCGTTATGAAATGGCTGAAATCTTCCAACTATCAGTGCCCGCATGTCCCTGGAATACCTCCTGGATATATTGTTGTTAGTCTCTTATCTCCTTCTCCGCCATATATGCGGTGAATAGGATCAGTGCAACCGCTAGAATTGCAAGGCCGCCGAGCCACCACCCGATTTGGGTCCATTGCGAAAGTGTTGTTGCATTTCCATATATTATGACCGTTCTCATTGCCTGGGCTGACCAGGAAACTGGGTTATACTGGGCTACATTTGAAAGCCAAGTTGCCATCATACCCGGTGCAAACATAGCATAGCTGACGAACATCAGGGGAAGGTTGACCAAATTGACAATTCCAAATATCGAGTTCATGTTTGTCATTCTTATTGCGATGACGCTGAAAATGGATGCGAATATGAACGATACTAGAATAACGGCAGCCACGATCACCAGTCCGTCATAAACGTTGAATCCGTTCTGGAAAACAAGTCCATTTGGAATGACAAGCGCCGCCACAATAAGTATCAGCGCCTGAGGAAGTATTCTGAATGTCGCAGATAATATCTTAGATAAAACGATTGAGCTTCTTCTTATTGGAGATGAGAGGAATCTTCCCATTGGTCCGAGCCTCCGGTCAAAAATGATATTCGTTCCTGCGAACATGGCTGTGAAGAGACCAGTTACTGTAAGGACTCCGCCTACTATATATGTGATGTAATTAGGCGCTCCATCAAGTGCCAGCTTTACCTCAGATGTGACGCTTATTCCTGGTGGTGTGAAGGCGCTGAAAAGCTTTGTGAAATCAAACGCGCTTCCGAAAAGGGCAACCCAGAAGAATGGCTGTATTAGACCAGTTATAAGGAAGACGGGGTTCCTGTACCACTTCTTCAGCTCCCTCATCGTAAGAGGACCTAGGCCGCTCATCTTCTCAGCCTCCTCATATTCATCATCGCCTTCCTTGCGTCACCTGGATCCTCGGCCCTGATGTCTCTGCCTGTATATTCAAGAAAGACCTCATCAAGCGATGGTTTCTGCACCGTCAATTTTATAGTAGACAGTCCCTTGGATGAAATGTAATTAATGACGTCAGGAAGCGAATTATCTGCATTTTCTACCTTAATCCTTACGCTGTTTGGACCGGAATCCGTTACCTCAACGGCACTTGGCAGTCCTTTCATCGTATTCGCGTCTTCCTGTGTCTTGAAAGTCACAGTAACAACATCTCCCTTTAGCGATGCTTTCAGCTCCTGGGGAGTACCAGTGATCATAATCTGGCCATGATCTATGATCGAAACCCGATCAGCGAGAGCATCTATCTCTTCAAGGTAATGAGATGTCAGGATTATTGTAACATCGAGTTTCTTTTGTATTTCTCTGACATAATTCCACATCTGTGTTCTAGTCTGAACATCAAGTCCCAGCGTGGGTTCATCAAGAAACAGGATTTTCGGTTCATTTACCAGTCCTACTATGAGCTCTAGCCTTTTTCTCATTCCGCCGGAATATGTCCGAACAAGACGATTCGCCGGTTCCACCATGTCAACCAGTTTAAGCAATCTCTCTATCCTTTCCTCTGATACCTGTCTGGGAACATCGTAGAATTGAGCCACCATTTTGAGGTTCTCTGTCCCAGTAAGATCCTCATCCGCGGTCAGATCCTGTGGCACCACACCAATGATCTTTCTAACGCCGAGGGAATCCTTGACAATGTCAAAACCAGCTACAAGCGCTGTACCAGAGGTTGGTGCTATTCTTGTAGTAAGCATATTGATTGTTGTAGTTTTCCCAGCACCGTTTGGACCGAGAAGGCCATATATCTCTCCCTCATTTATGCTAATATTAAGGTTTTCGACAGCTTTCACATGCCCATGGTAAATTTTTGTCAAATTTTCAGTTTTAATTATCTCTGCCATCAGGTTCTACTCCTTTCCAGTTTTCCCTTTTTTTTGTAAAGAATTGCAGAACTGGGCAAGCCTGCCGGAAATTTCTCTTATTCTAGGCTCCAGGTCGCCCAGATAGTCCCTCATGTCCTCGAGGTAATCCAGATAACTTTCCAGTTCATTAACAGATTTTTCCAATTTGTGAGGAATATCTGCTTCGCTAGCTGAGGATCCAGGTGCCAGGCCTATAGTGGAACTGCCTTCCTCGGTCAACTTGTAAAAGCCATCCTTTCTTGAGACAAGTCCCTCATTTTCTAGCGTTTTCAATAATGGATAAATTGTTCCCGGGCTAGGTCTCCAGAAACCCCATGAAGCTCTTTCTATAGAATCCATTAAGTCAACTCCTCTCTTCGGTCCGTTAGATAGTATAAAGAGGACATGCCAGCGAAGGCCTCCATGCCTCTTGAAGACTTGATCAGGCGCCCCCTCCCTCATCATAGCTTCACCAACAGGCAAATATCGATTTCGATAATATACATTTCTTAAACATAAAATCAGTATTTTGAACCTTATGTATTGCATCTTTTTGGGCAAATAAGCTCCTGATTACGGCATTTATGGGAAACCAGCGAAGCTGGAATCATGGAGAGCAAAGAATAAATATTTATATATGCACATTATCACAACAAAGTGTCTTACAGAAAGTATTTTAAGGTTATACCTTTGATGTTTGCAATTTTGATGGTTTTTTCGTCTTTTGCATTTATCGACAGCGATACGTCAGTCTCATATAAGGGGGTCAGCCCAAGTGTTCTTTATAGTGTTCCAATTATCATAACAAATAATGGAACTAATGCCACTCCAGTACCATTTGACGAAGAAGTTGTTGTAAACAGCTCTTACTATTCTGTTTACGAGAACGCAAACCTGTCAAACGTTTTCTTTTCTTTTTCCAATGGAACTATAATCCCATCATGGCTGCAGTCTGGGAACAGCAATACTCTATCGAATACTACTTACTGGCTCAGGTTAAATCAATCCATAGCTCCTCTGAGCCAGATCACCGTATATATGAACTTCCTCCCGATCGGTGGGATAGCCTTTAATGGAATCACAACAGGCGAGGCACCTGAACTTACCCCCACCTATGGTTATTATGATAATGGAGCCAGCGTTTTCAATTTCTACTCTAACTTTTCCGGAACCAGTCTTAACGGGCATATATGGAATACGGGAAATTCTAACAAATACACAGTAAATAATGGTATTTCCTTTTATGGCACACCGGGCCAGATTGTTTCTAACCAGGCTTTTGGTGCTCTATCTGCGGTTCAGGCATTTGGTCTCATGGCCAACCAAACTCATTTTAATGAAACAAGCTGTTTTCTTGGCGGGGTTGGATTCGGACACGGTGGAATAGAAGGCGGCAGCGTTGTGATGACCAGCGGATGGGCAGAGAATAATACGAACTGGCTGGGATTATCAATTTGGGATAATGCAGTTTGCGGTGTTCCATATGGTGTTAATGCTTACGGATATTCAAGGTCACTTAACCCTAATGATTCATATGTTTATGGTGTCACATTCCTGAATGGAAGCAGCACCTTGGGGACAATAAATAACGTTGTCATGAATAAATCCCATGCGCTACTCTACAGCAGTCCAACAGATCTGAATGTAGTAATGGGTTTCCAAAATGGAAATTATCCAGAATTAAACCATTTCTACTGGGTTTTTGAGAGAAACTCCACGACAAACGGCTATAATCTTCCATACTCTTTCAATGGTGATACATACAAGGTTTCAATTGTTTCCCATGGATTACCTTCAAATGACAAATTTGCTATAACTATTAAGAATTTAACCCAATACACTGTTTCGTCCTCAGGACTATCAGAACAACTGGTGAACGGCACATATTTCTACACGGTTAATTCTTTGAACAGCAGCTATGCGCCGATAGATCATACCGGTCAATTCAACGTATCAGGGTCAAGCAAAACAGTGACAATAGATTTCAACCCCGTGACTTTCCCCGTCAGTTTTGACGAAGTGGGATTGGCTCCAGGTTCGTCTTGGCAGGTAGTCACCGGGAACGTTAGCAATATAAGCAGCAGTTCGTCATTATCCTTGAATCTTATGAATGGATCTTATGACATCACGATTTCCGACATTGCAGGATACCAGGCCAATCCCGACGTTATTAGTGTCAATGTAAACGGTATTTCACAAAGTTATGAAGTTGCATTCACTTCACCTGCTAATCTTTCAGTTATTAGGTCTCTTAGTACCCTTTATACGCATTCAAATACCACACAATCTGGTAACTATTTGATAGGAGGTTTTACAAGTACCGGCATTCCAGCTGCAGGTATTGCTGTGGATCAAAACAACAACAGAATATTTTACCTAATATCATCTGAGGATGCAATAAGTATTTATAACATAACTACAGGTTCTTACCAGCCTATTTTTAAACTACACGAAACACAGCAAATTCCTTTGTCCTTGTATTACAGTCAGACCTCTGGTCTTCTATATCTTTATTCAGCCGGAATCAAAAATGCATCGACCGTCTCAATTCTTGATCCTAATAATATGAGTCTTGTTAAGGAAATTAATCTCCCTACTTTATTTAAATTTAATTTTGCTCGATTTACTGTAGATGGCGCAAATTCCAGCCTGATATTTTTGACGGAATTTAACCTATCTACTTACATACCAACGGTAGCGACATTCACTACTGGCGGAGTTTTAGTTGATACAACTAATTTTTCAAAGTTTTCAAACCAGTATCTGGTTCCAATATTGCTTTCTCCGCCGTCCTATAAAGAAGAAGTGTTGCTCACCAACACAACATCTCTCGATATAATGAATGTATCCTCTGGAACGAGTAGCTTTTTAAGTGCACCCGCGGGAGATGAATTACTCCAACCTGTGGAACTCGGAAATTCTCCAATTTTCTTCATAGGTTATTCTAGGGCAAATGTGACTGTAATGTTTAATATCTCCACGGGAACCTTCTATGATGACACAGCCTATTCTTTCATTCCAGTTACATCTGGATATGATCCATTTAACGGAGTTGAATACGTTTCTGTCCTAAATCCAAGTCAGAAGGTTGGTGGAATCGTTGCCTTAAATGCCACAACTGGAAGAATACTGGCTCAGATACTATTACCTATAAGTGAAATCAGCTTAGCACTTGAGATGTCTTCAATGAACCAGTCGCTTATTTCGCTTAGTTATATGGCTAACTCTGGCTCATTTAGCGGTCAGGTTCTGATCCTTGGTGTGCAGGAGGCATATAATGTTACTTTTAGCGAATCTGGTCTTCCAAGTGGAGCAGACTGGTTCGTCAATATCTCCGGCAGGCAATCTTCAGGTGCTATATCCTCTGGATCTACCCTTTCCACAAATCTGGTTAATGGCACCTATTCCTACAGCACTTCAACAACAGATAAGAAATTTGAGCCAGTTTATGCTAACACATTTGCGGTGAGTGGATCATCGCTATCCGTAAACGTAACGTTCAAGCCGGTTGTTTATGCGGTAACGTTCAGGGAATCTGGTCTTCCGGCCACCGAATCATGGTATGTTAACGTAACTGGTGAAACACCTTCAGGGGCCGTCCTCTCAACTTCATTTTCAGAATCCCTGCAAAATGGTTCTTATGTTTTTGCAGTCACAACGTCGGACTTGAACTATGCTGCTCACTATATATCGGCATTCACGGTTTCAGGGGCAAACGTGTTGGTTAATATTACATTCAGCCAGATACGCTTTGCAGTAACTTTCACTGAGACAGGGCTCCCGGCAGGAACTTCATGGAACATCACCGTGGACGGAGTCACTCATGCAGTTGCAGGGACAAGTTTAACCATATACTTCTTGAATGGCACCTACTCTTATAGTACAAAACTAACAGGATATACCACAGTGAACGGCACTGGAAACATTACTGTTTCTGGTCACAAAGTTAGCATCTCCATATCCTTTAAGCCGGTATCTTCGAGCACTGGAATCGGCTTGACAGATTACATCGCTATCAGCGTCGTAGTAGCTGTAATAGTAGTTGTTGGTCTTGTTTTGTACTTAAGAAAGAAGAAGTGATTCGGGATAATTGATTCCTTAAGGAAACATTTAGCCTATTTACTTCTTCAATCGTACTTGTATAGTTCAACCAAAGCCGCACAGTTCTTTCCTCAG
>JBMFWM010000059.1:0-10097 GCA_049965275.1 Thermoplasmata archaeon
AACAAAGCTGTCGCCATCTTTCCTCAGGAGGCCTGAATAGATACCCCACTCTATAAGGGTAAGTTCAACATCATGGTGCCCTGTGGGCGAGTTGAATGTCTGAACACCTTTTTCCTGAAGTGCATCAAGGAGGTAATCGATCTCAAATTCTCCTAGGCTCAGGGCCGTCTTGAATGGTTCCAAATCTTTGAGCGATTTTTTTATTAACTCCTTTCGTGTCTTGATGCTTGATTTAATGAGTTCTCTTCCCAGCGGCGTTATCGACAGGTCACCTGTTTCAAACAGTACAAATCCCATCATGGATGCAGTGTATACGATAGGCATCAGTTCATCGAGATCGACCTCCATCTCCTTTTCAAGCATATAAAGGTCCGCCTTTCCATCGAACATGTTGCTCAGAACATATAGGAGACCTATCAGGTCAGCAATTCTTGAGTTGGGATCAACTACATCGGCCAATTCAATCCCCATCCTGCAGCTTCGCCAGGCGCTTTAACTCGTAGTTTATGGCAACGTACACACTGGTGGTATTACTCATTAATCTATCACTCCGGATCTCCTGAACGATCTATTACAGAAAAAAACTGGAAAAGGTTTGCTTTCATCTTACATCAACCATAATTTTATTTTGAATTTAAGCATTCTGCTTATGTCTCTAGGTCTCTGTGCACCCGGTTTACGAACATTTATCAGCAGTTTTTCCGAATTACGCAGCAAAGACGCCCTCCTCCGCAACGTACCGCTTTCTTGCAAGGTCCATCATCCTGCGCGTGAAGAATATAGAGAAGACAACGACCACTATACCGAAGACAAAAGAAGCCCATGCTGCAGCGCCAAGGTTACCGGATCTTGTATTGATATCGATAAAACGCATCAGTCCATTGCTGACCTCCAAGGTTCTGGACCCATAAATCGATGGCCAGTATTCGCCGATCATCAGGCCTCCCCAGGTACTGTTTATTGTAGATGATATGCCTGCTATAAGGTACGGGAAGGTAGAGGGAATTATGACTCTCCGCATCTTGCTGAAGAATCCCATATTCAGGTTTCTCATAAGTTCCTGATACTCAGATGGCATGGCCTTTACTCCCATCCAGAATGAGTAAAAGAGATAATAGAATGTGCTGATAAATGCAAGTGCAATAACGAAAAATTCGCTTGTCAAGGGTCCAAACACCGCATGGAAATCAGGATAAAAGGCAATATAGACGAAGGGGAAATATACAGGTACCGGAAAGGCCGTCAGAACCTGTATCAAAGGAACGCCCACAGCTTCCGCTCTGGAGTTTACTGCCAGGTAATACCCAAGCGTTATTGAAATAACAAAGGTAACAGCGATTACGACTGCGACCCGGGAATAGTCATACAAAAGCCCGATGATAATTTGCGGTGTGAGAGCCAACAGCTTTGACCACTGCCCTGCCGATACGCTCAATACCAGAAGGGTTGAAGAGTAGAGGATAATTGCCAGTATAACAAGGCCGATAGTTGCCAAAATATAACGGGAATAGTTGACGCCTGAGCGTTCTGGCTCGAACATCTCGTTTTTCATGGATGGATTTCTTCTCCTGTAATACTTGGAGAGCCTTGTAAAAGGTGTCGCTGCAGTAACTGATATTCTTCTGGTTGTGTTCTTGAAGCTGAACCTCCCTCTCCTGATGACTGGTGTATCTGTATCGACAGTATACTTAGCGACGGCATGCCTGCTGAACCTGCGCAGGAAATATATTATGACCATTATAACGAGGGCAAGAAAAACAAAAGCAAGAACGATGCCGTTTGTATTTCCTGCTGCTATCAGAGCCTGCATTTCTGTGCCTATCCCGAAAGTCTGGTAAGTTGTGACACCAATAGTGAACACTTCGCTCACAGTGATGTAGAAAAAGCCGTCAGATATGCTTGGAAAAAGGTTGGCAACTATCCTGGGTATAGAGAAAGGTATGTATATATTTCGCAGGATGGAGAAGAAACCAAGCCTGTAATTCTCTCCGACTTCAACCATTTCCCGTGGTATGGTCTTGAAAGCCTGGTATTCCGCAATCCAGATGTTCCAGACAACTGCTGTGAACACAAGAAAGTCCGCTGCAAGCTCTACACCCAACGGCCCGCCAATTCTTGTTATAAAGAGGACCAATACAACTGGAAAGAAAGATATCACGGGAACTGACTCAAAAACCTCTGAAATTGAGATAAATATATTCTCAAAAATTTTACCCTTGATTGCTCCGTATGAAAGTAGCCACCCTGTCACTATAGAAAGAAGGACGAGACCCAGAACGCGGCCTGCTGTTGCAAGGACAGAAAGGAAAATGATGATATCTTCATTCATTCTTCTTACCACCGGGCGGAGAAAGCTTTGTGTACAGGATGTCGAGGTATTCGCTGAATTTAGGATTTCTTATACTTCGTGGCCTCGGTATGTCGACAACAAGCTTGCCTACAACTGTAGCAGGTATATTGTTGAGGATGTAAATCTCATCTGCAAGTTCAAGGACCTCCGTCAGGTTGTGCGATACTAGAACTACGCCCTTTAGAGGGGTGTCAACGCGGAAAAGAATGTTGTAAATATCTTGCCTCAGACCTTCAGCCGTCAGCTCATCAAGATGCGAAAAAGGTTCGTCCATAAGAAGGATCATTGGATTTGCCGCCAATGCTCTAGCTATTGCAACCCTCTGACGCATCCCGCCGCTCATCTCCTTAGGGTACAGTTCCTCGAATCCTTGGAGACCAACGTCCTCGAGAGCCTTCATTGCTACAATTTGTGCCTCCGCCTGTGGAACCTTCATTGATCTGGGAGAGAGCATTACATTCTCCAGTGCAGTCATCCATGGAAAGGTTATAATTGATTGATGAACAAAAACGACCTTGGGTGTAGGCTTCGTAATCTTTTTACCCATCAGATAAGTTGCACCGGAATCAGGTGCAAGGAAGCCACCCATTATGCGCAAAAGCGTTGATTTACCGATCCCAGAAGGACCTACGATTCCTACAAATTTATCCTGACCTACCGAGATATTGATATTCTCGAAAACCTTGTAACCGTTCTCGTACGAAAAATGTATATTAACAGATTCGAGCAGACTGATCGGCTGACCAGATCCGACTCCTCCAACCAGGTTTGCCGGATTCCTCATCTCCATCACCTTCAAAATATGTCATGTCTTACACCAGCCAATCATGCCGCACTGTCGTGTGTCCAGTCTGCTGCCTGCCCAATCCCGACACATTATATAAATTTTCATTGAGATATTTAAGCAAGTAATTCTATGTTATTGCGTATCATACCAGCTTGTTCCATAATTTAGGTTATATTCCAGAGACCATGATCCATTCAGGAAAACACAGATGACAACAATTGGGCAATGTTTATCTATAATATACAATTAAAGAGTTTGGTAGATCAAATTGGTTACGGCATATGTTTTGATAAACACAAAGCCAGGAGCGGAAGAAAAGGTCTATTCTGACTTGGCATCAATGGCAAACGTTGAAGAAATATACACTCTCTTTGGTGAATATGACATCATAGTGAAGGTGGAAGCGAAAGACTACCCTGTCCTGGAGAGCTTCATAGTAAGCAAGATAAGAAACATCAGCGGAATAGTTGACACTAAAACACTGATGGTCATCAAACTATAACATTCATTTTCCGGACAATCTTGAGTAGGTATTTGATTTGCTCTCGCTTAAAAGAGAATCCAGCGTGTTTGAGCCGATCTCAGCATCCGATATATTGTGGTCTAGGCCGCGTGCTCCTGCCCAGTCCTTCAGTGACTTGAAACCAAGCCTTCTTAAGGCAGGTCTATTTTTTTTATATTATCTGCTATCTTCAACTTAGATGAATCCCAATGGACTGCCTGCCAAACCTTTGAGATACGCTCAAGTTCTCGTACAGGTTCTGGATGATCATCTACCCTTATATCCATGACTATTCCAGAAGATTCAACAAATTCGAGGGTTCTTCCTGCGATCAGGATTGCGGCTGCCTGCTTGCCCCGACTGTCACCTCCTGCAACCTCACCCGCTTTGAGTGCCCGGATCATGCGCTCTATGAAGGGCAGGTCCTTCTCCATCTCTGATGCCATGCTCTCCAGCACGTTCCGTCCCGTAAGTATATTTCCCTGAACAGTGAAGTTTTTCCCCTCTATGCTTCCTGCATAATCGAAGCATTCTTTGCCTGTGAACGATGCAACTTTTCCCATTCTGTCTATGATTCCAACCTGCCTTTTCTCCCTTTGAGGATCCTTTTCAAGGAGAATCTTCAGTGTTTCCTTGGCAGAGTGCATTGAAAGAAGGTCCAGGCCTTCAGGCCCAAAAGTGTAATTTGCATAAGACTGCGTCGCTATTGCGCCAGTACCATACCTCACCCAAGGAACTACGGCACCGACCGCTATAAACCTGCTGGCAACAGCAACTCCAATAAGATCCTCTGCAGGATCCATCGCCACTACTGAATAAGTCATATTTCATGAACGGGGATGAATATAACAATCTTTCATCCTCTCTTTATTTCGTTGTAAACGATACCTTCAAACAGGAAGACCCTTGCGTTGCTGGATTTCCAGCAGCCAGGTGACAGGCCGGCTTTCTCGCAGGTCGCGTCGAGGAATTCAGAAGCGTTGAGACCCTCTTCAACAGCTACCTGGGGCAGCAGCAGTCCTCTCATTCCGTAAGCTTCTATCATGAGTCCGTGCTTTCCGATTTGAATCCTTTGGATATCAGTTCCTGCGTTTGGATGGATTTCCTCTGGTTCCGTCAGGATTGTGACCTCGTATTCCAGACCGCCGAGTTCCTTGGAAGAGACAGGCCGGAATCTGGGATCCTCAGTGGCTGATGCGATCGCTGCCCTTACAAGTGTCTGGCTCAAAGGCCATGGTGGTTCAGTATATCCTATACATCCACGCAAATCATTTCCTTTTCTTATAGTGACAAAGACACCGACGGTTCTCTTGAAAATAGGATCTTTAACGCTTATTGTGATAGTCTTGCCTTCCTTTATATAGGCTTCAACTGCCTCCCGGGCAAGGGATGTAAGAATTTTAGCCATTTCCCCGGTTTCGCCGGTCTTTACTGCCATAAGGATAATCTTTTATTTCTAGCATTGATATTAACATTGTTGAACAGAAAACCATCAGTAGCTGGTATGTTCTATCCCGCCGGCCGGGACGAGCTGAGAGGAATGATAGATAATCTTCTATCACGATCTTACGGTATTACGACTAAAGGAGATATTATTGGCGTCGTGGTGCCACATGCAGGCTACATATATTCCGGCTATACAGCATCATTTGCATACAATCTAATCAGAAACGATGAAAGAAGGAAATTCATTCTAATTGGTCCAAAACACTCCGGTTATCCGTATGATTCTTATTATTATCCTGCTGGTGCTTGGGAAACTCCTCTTGGAACATGCAAAATTGATGCCGATGCCATCAAGCAATTGCAGTCAATTCGGAATGCTCCGAAACCCTCAGAAATAGCCTTTGATGATGAACATTCAATCGAGGTGCAGGTGCCGTGGCTTCAGTACCTATTCAACGATGGTTGCAGTATCCTTCCGATTTCCATGGGGGATCAGAGTCTTGAAAAGGCAAATGAGCTTGCACCAGTTGTCTCGGACCTGATCCAAGATACCGTAATCATAGCAAGTTCAGATCTCACGCATTATGAACCTGCAAGAAAAGCCGATGCAAAGGACTCCGAACTCATCAAGGCAATTGAGTCGCTCGATGTGATGTCTTTCTATAATGCAATGGATCGCATAAACGCAACAGCCTGCGGTTATGGCCCGATAGCCACGCTTATGCTTGCAACAAAGAGGATGAACGGGAGGATAGAGTTATTGAATCACAGTAATTCAGGCGATACAAGCGGAGACTACAGCAGTGTCGTCGGATATGCATCTTTTGTTGCATATAAATAGAGCAGCAACGGTTATAGCCAAGAACAGATTACATTAACTATGGAGGCAGTGCTCTACGAAAAGCAGGAGGGCCAGCGCGTCATCTGCACTGCATGTGTAAGAAGATGCAGGCTCGCTCCGGGACAGCCTGGATTCTGTGGAATAAGGGTGAATTCAGGTGGAAAGCTGGATCTCTTGACATATTCCATTCCATATTCTGTCCAGATAGATCCCATTGAGAAGAAGCCTGTGTTCCACATGCTACCGGGATCAAGTATACTGTCATTTGGAACGACAGGATGCAACTTTGCATGCCAATACTGCCAGAATTACAGCATGAGTCAGAGAAAGGACGTACAAGGAACCCACATGGAGCCAAAGGAAATTGTCAGGCTTGCGTTAGAACTTGGCTGTAATGGCATCGCATACACATACAATGAGCCCACTGTCTTCATGGAATTCGCCCATGATGTCGGTATACTTGCTAGAAGCAAGGGTTTGATAAACATATTCGTCACCAATGGTTATGAGACGCATGAGGCAGTTGAATACGCTTCTACATTTCTGGACAGTATGACCATAGATTTTAAAGGGAACGCTAGCAATTCCTTTTACCGCAAGTACATTTCCGTTCCGAGTGCAGATCCAATTTTTGATACGATAGGATATGCCATTTCAGAAGGTATTCATGTTGAAATAACTGACCTGGTGGTACCGGAGGTCGGCGACTCCTTGGATGATGCAAGAACAATGATCAGGAAAATCAAGGCTAAGGCCGGCATTTCTATACCTATAAGCTTTCTCCGGTTCCATCCGGACTACAAGATGATGAATATTCCTTCAACCCCCGTTTCAACTCTGGAAAAGCATCACGCACTTGCTAAGGAGGAAGGAATGCAATACGTCTACATAGGGAATGTTCCCGGTGGTTCGTATGAATCAACATATTGCCCATCCTGCGGCTCCCTTCTCATATATAGAAATGGATTCTCAAGCGATATCCGTGACATAGATGAGGATGGCAGGTGCAAAAAATGCGGTTTTTCCACGGGAATAGTGCTGAAGCATCCTATAAAGCAGGCAACAGGCGGGCTAGCCACAGGCATTAAGAGAAGATCGTTCCTGTGAAAATTGCATAGCTGATTTCTTTTAAACGCATGAACTATGATTTTCTGACCAAAGTTATAAGTCCTATCATGTAAGTGTAAATACTTATTAATTAATAATAGATTCTCGTTTTATGACTCTAACTGAACAGGTAGAGAAACTGAAGAAATACAACTTTAAGATAACACCCCAGAGACTCAGGGTGATCGAATACATCAATGAATCTCCGGGACACTTTACTGCCGAAGACGTTTATAAATCGGTCGTCAAGGTCGAGCCGTCGATAACAGTCGCAACCGTGTACAATATACTGAGAGCTGTCACCATGTCTGGAATACTTACCTCATTTGAGGTCAACGGGACTACCTGGTATGAGACAAACCTGGAGAAGCATGCTAACTTCGTATGTCTTTCGTGCGGCTCGATAGAAGATTTTGAAATAGAATGCAATGACCTGAGCAAAAGCGCCGAGGCGAAGGGCTACAAGGTAAACAATGTTGATGTGATAATCAGGGGATACTGCAAGGAATGCCTCTCAAAGGGGCTCATCCCTGAAATCACCAATTGATCTCATAACTTCGAGGGCTTCCCTGTTTTCTTGAACATCATGGACCCTGAGGATATCGGTTCCATGGTTAGCTAAGTAGATGGATGTTGATATTGTGCCGGGAAGCCTGCTTTCCACTTTTTGACCAGTGATATGACCGATGAAACTTTTCCTTGAGGTGCCCACCAAAGTCCTGAATCCAAGGTCAAGGCTCCCGATATTTGCCAGAATAGCTAAGTTCCCTGTCCAGGTCTTGGCAAAACCAATTCCAGGATCAAGTATTACCTTATCCAAGCTGATTTCTTCTCGTCGTAATAGGATCAGCCTGCCAAAAAAATACTCGACTATTTCTGCAATAAGATCATCGTAATGCGTCATGGACTGCATTGTTTCGGGCGTTCCACGTGAATGCATCAGGACTGCGTCCAGACTGTTTTTCCTTACAATATCTCTCATTTTTTCATCAGAGAACCCAGATACATCGTTTGCATACTTTATGCCAAACTCAAGCATTCGCTCAAGTGTTTCAGGATTTTTGGTATCAATTGATATTGGAATTGAAGAACTGCCGGAAACGGCGCTTACAACAGGAAGAAGCCTTCTTATTTCCTCTTCAACCGGTAACTTAGCGGATCCTGGTCTGGTACTCTCGCCGCCGAAGTCCAGGATGTCAGCCCTGCTGCTTAGAAGGTTTTCGATTGATCCTGGCACACTGGGATCAAACCTTGATCCGGGATAGAAGGAATCCGGGGTGCAGTTCACGATTCCCATCAATGATGGAAAAGCAAAGCCTTGTTTCTTCTTCCCTGCGTTCGTCATGATGTGCGAATAAACACGCCTTTCTTCCTCAGATGAATTGAGGCTATTGATCATGCTGCCTAGCTCGTTCCTTTCAGCCATAGTATGAAAGAATTTATTCCCATGCAACCTGACAGCCCGGCTTCCCTTTATCAGCGCATCGGCTGAAAAAACCTCGAACCGGTCAGGCACGGATGCCGCTCCAGGATCACGCTGGCTGTATCTGGCAGGGAAGAAGAATATTTTTCCCATGCGTTACGGATAACTAAGGTAAAATTAAATGATTCTTCATTCATAATAACAATTATCATTAATTCCGGAAAATAGTGGGATTTCGATATATATCAGGCTGCTATCGGGTAGGAGATGAGAAGGGAAATAACGGCAATAACATACACTTCAGTTGCGCATTTCGCAAATGACGGTAACTTGCTGATTTTTCCTGTGCTGATAAATTATTATACGGCCCTCCACGTTGATTTCATAATACTTGGTTTCGGAGCGATGATATACAACCTGATCTCGGGGCTTGTCAGTCCATTCATCGGGAGATTTGCGGACAGGCTCGACAGGGACGGTCTCCTGATTTTCTTGGGAATAGCCATTCAGGGTGCTGCTTTGTCACTCTTCGCTTTTGCTTTTCTGCATATCAAGCAGGTCAATGAGATTGTAATTGCAGGAACTGCTCTGTTTGGTCTGGGCCAATCCGTGTATCACCCGATAGGCGGCTCGGTGCTATCCAGCGCATTCAAAGGCAAGTCTTCCGGTACCCTGCTCGGCGTGAACAGCTCAATCGGAAGCGTGGGGAGATCCGTTGTACCGCTGATACTTGCAACCCTGCTTCCCTTATTTGGAATCACTAGCTCGCTTTACATAATAGCATTATATGAGATTGCGGCTTCTCTGGTCGTTCTTGGAGGATTGTCCACCTTCAGGAGGAGCAGTTCCGCTCACAGAAAAAAACCGAAAAGAGAAAAGCAGGCAAGTGGAAAGGTGGTGCCTATAATTTATCTCCTTATGATTGTTATTTTTGTCAGGTCTATATTCTCGACCGGTTTATACACGTTCATGCCCTATTACTTCAACAGCATCCTGAATAATAGCAATCTTGTAACGGAGGCGATCTCGGCTGCATTCCTTGCACCTGTCGTCGGACAGATACTGTTTGGGTATCTTACTTCAGCTTGGGGTGGAAAATCTGTAGTTACAATAACAAGCGTTTTTGCAGTTCTTTCAATGGTTCTGCTCATGCTAACAACGAACTTTTATCTCATGGTTATACTTCTTACCCTCTTTGCGTTCTTTGTATTCAGCATATTTCCAATTCTGATTGAATATGTGAAGGAACTGACGCCTGAATCGGTGTCTGCATCGTCCAACAGTCTCGTATGGGGAGTTGGTAACACAATAGGCGGTGCCGTCGGGATCGGTCTTTTTGCTTTGCTTTACAGAGTGCTGAATGTTTCACTTGCCGATTCCATGTGGGTTCTGATCCTGATCGGGGTTGCTTCTGTGGTTATTATACCTATACTGCCAAGAAGAGTCAGGGTAACCGCAAGCTGATCATTCGCTTGACTTTTAGTGCTTTGTACCTAAAATAATAAGAATTCTCATCTTAGGAGGCTCCTGATTCATAAAAAATTAAAGAATTTTCCAGGTCGCGCATGATAGAAGATATCTAAAGTGCGCTATTTGGTCTCTTCCAGTATGCCTATGGGTATTAAATGTTTCTAACTTTGG
>JBMFWM010000060.1:0-9948 GCA_049965275.1 Thermoplasmata archaeon
CTGATCTCATTTCCTGAGCTTCATAACATCTACGAGACGAACAAATTTCTATCGTATTTTCTCTACAGTCTGAATACGTACTACGGAGTGACGATTAAACAATAGGAAAAAGTGTCGCTCATCTCACTCGAGAGACCAAGCACGCTGATCGTAAAACTGATAGTGTACGGTATCTGTGTCAATTCATCCTCTACACCTCCAGATGTACTTGATACAATACCCGATGTTGGGCTCCCTAACCAGAAGTAGTACCTCGAATCTCAGTTAAATAAGCTATAGTTTACAAGAGGGTGGATACAGTGTGCGAAACCGTTACCACTCATTTGCGGATTATTCTTGACGATCGCCAGTCTCGATACATCATCCCCAGAACATGCTTGCGTTCGGAGTGGCAGACCGAAAACAGTATTCTTGTCAATCGAACCATTCCGGTAGTAATTTGAAATAGTAATTTCTACAGACCTAGGATGAAGGTTTCCAGCGAAGTTACCCTGGAATGAGTAAGCAAAAAGCACAGTATAAAGGTAAAACCCATTACCATAAGGGAATAATACGTGGTGTCCAAAATAATCTACAGATGCCTTAAGGAACGATGGATTTGAATTATTATTTTGATAGGCAATTGCAAATGCATTAAGCAAAAAACTGCCGTTGTAGGTAATGTTGCTGAAATTTCCCGAATAAACTGAGGAGACCTTTCCATCTACAACTTTCAGGCTTGGTTAAGTAGAAATTACACTCAAGAGAGAGATCGGTACGGCGACAATGATCACAGCTATGACGGCGAATAAGATCATTGTTCTCTTACTGATCACGATGAAGAGACTGCATGAATGTATTTAAGAATTTCAGATGTTGCTGTAACGTTTTCAAATTTGACATTGTGAACTGCCAAATTGAGGATGTGTTTATAGTCGTAGTCCAGAAGATCGTTGGTTAAACCTTATTATTAGAATTAAATAAACTACCCTTGGCATTTGTTTGTCCGAATCCAGTTGTTCGCATATCTTAGCCGAAGTTTTCTCGCTTTTATAGCCTGATTCTGTTGACCTGTTTGCTTCAGAAGTTAAAGCGAATCCAATATTGTTTAACTCCATATTGTGTAATCAATGCAAACCGTTTTCTTTCGAGGGTAATGTTATAATGAACTTCGATTCCTACATCCTTATGAAGAGCCGTTCCAATGATAATTATGCAAAGAGTTCTTCAGGCACAATCCAGGTAAAGTAGAATACATAAATATACGGCTGAAAGATTAGTCTTAACATGAGCGACAATTTTGAGAAGGCTCTGAAAATAAGGGAACTGGCAAAGAAACACAATGAATTTTTCAAGGAAAGCATACCTTTAATCGCATCCGAGAACGTCATGAGTCCGCTCGCACTCGAAATGCTACTGACTGATCTTGGATCCAGGTATGCGGAAGGTCTCCCGCATCACCGATATTACCAGGGAAACAAGTTCGTGGATGAAATAGAAGATCTCGCAATTGCATACGCCAGGCAGCTCTTCAGGAGCGATCAGGCAGATCCGAGGCCGATATCCGGGACAAATGCAAACATAGCCGCAATTTATGGACTCACGAAACCGGGAGACCGGATAACAGTACCTCCGCTTTCTGGTGGAGGGCATATCAGTGCCGCAAAGTTCGGTGCTGTTGGGCTCAGAGGCCTGGATTCATCTGACTATCCCTTTGACAATGATGAAATGAATATAGATGTTGACGGCACGATAAAGCTGATAAAGGAAAAGAAGCCGAAGGTCTGCCTGATTGGCCAGTCCGTGTACCTCTTTCCAACACCACTTCGAGATATAATGGATGCAGTCCATGAGGTCGGGGCGAAGCTGTGGTACGATGGCGCTCATGTTCTTGGGCTGATTGCCGGAGGCGTATTCCAGGATCCGCTGAGAGAAGGGGCAGACATAATCACTGCCAGCACACACAAAACATTCCCCGGACCGCAGCATGGGATAATCCTTGGCAAGACGTCTGAGGAGACATGGAAAGCAGTACAGCGCGGCGTTTTTCCGGGATCGCTGAGCAACCACCACTTGAACGCTATGGCCGCTCTCGCCGTCACGCTTGCGGAAGAGCTTGAGTTCGGCAATGAGTATGCCAGGAAGATCGTCGAAAATGCAAAGGCACTTGCTGCTGCGCTGAATGAGGAGGGTTTCAATGTCCTCGGCGAAAGGAAAGGCTTCACGGAATCGCACACGCTTGTGGTTGATGTTAGGAAGCAGGGGGGAGGGAAGCTTTCATCCGAGATGCTTGAGGATGTTGACATAGTCCTGAACAAGAACCTGCTGCCGTGGGATTCAAGCAAGAATTCGCAGGATCCAAGCGGCTTGAGAATAGGAACGCAGGAAGTGACCAGAATCGGATTCGAGAAATCGGAGATGAAGGAGATAGCGAAGTTGATGGCAGATCTTCTGATCAGGAAGAGGGGTCCCTCAGCCGTTAGATCGGATGTCAGGGAACTCAAGGGACGGCACCAGATGATCAAGTTCTGCTTCGGGCAGGAGAAGGCGTATACGTATCACGAAATATTCCGGTGACTGCATGCATGGCTGATCCCATCAAAAAGGTACAGGTGATACCTTACAGGAAGCGCTCAGGGCTGGAGATACTCATGCTTAAGACAATCCCCAGAAGAGGAGGTTTCTGGCAGTGCGTTACTGGGAAGGTGGAGCCTTCTGAAGATCTTAAGACCGCGGCACTGAGGGAGCTTGCCGAGGAGACGGGTATTAGATCCAGCAATCTGGAACCAATCTCTGATCCGATTTACAGCTTTGAGTATGAGAAGAATGGAAAGAAGTTCATGGAGACAGTGTTTGCCGTCCAGGTAACAGGAGATCCGAAAGTGGATCTCGAGCATAATGTGTATCCTGAGCATGTCAAGCATGAATGGGTGTCCCCGGAAGATGCCATCCGGCGATCAAGGTTCGATTCGCAGAAGAATTCAATTGAAGCTTTTCTTCATAGCCTGCAGCATGATAAGTAAAGATGCTAGGAATAGTGGGCAGCGGAATTACAGGCAATATTCTGAATGCAATTTATAAGACTGCTTTCATGCCATAATCTTACCTTCTGCATCGGGGTGAAAAAATTCCGCGTTTTTTAAAATATTAAGGTTATGTTTTATATACTATATAAATATGCGAGTGCATAAGTGATATTTTATGAGTGAGAAAGAAAAGATTACCATCGAGAATATTGTAGCGTCAACGTCCCTGGCCGAACGCCTCGACCTTAGCAGGATAGCCCTCGCCTTGGATGGATCTGAATATGAACCAGAACAGTTCCCGGGGCTTATTTACAGGCTCCACGAACCCAAGACAGCCGTCCTGATTTTCAGAAGCGGCAAGGTCAACTGCACGGGAGCGAAGAATATTGAAAATGTCAAGCTCACAATCGACACAATAATAAAGAAGCTGAAGAAAGCCGGAATAAAGGTCTACGATAACCCGGATATCGTTGTCCAGAATATTGTGGCCGTCTACGATCTGGAACATGATCTTAACCTTACAGATATTGCGATGTCACTTGGCCTTGAAAATGTCGAGTATGAGCCGGAGCAGTTCCCTGGTCTTGTGTACAGGGTAGAGGAGCCAAAAGTTGTCTTGCTTCTCTTCGGTTCCGGTAAAGTAGTCTGCACAGGTGCCAAGGAAGAGAGCGAAATAGAGCAGGCAGTCATCAAGGTCAAGAAGGAACTCCAGAAAGTCGGTCTAATCTGATCCGTTACGGATCACCTGTGATCCATATTCTCCTTCATTATTTCCCTTAGGTAAGAGGTGGCATACATGCCCCTTCCGAGCTTGAAATCAAGGATGCCGTTATTCACATGCAAATCAACTGGTCTCGATGCTATAACACGATATGTGCCAGAGGAGCTGAGTTCCGGGTGAGAAGTTATCCTGAAGTCCTGGATGCTTATGCCATCCTTCTCAAGCTCATCATGCATCAGTGCCTCGTTCTCTATCGCTTTCGCGTCGGTTTCATAGCCGGGAAGCGGTATCATTATCCTGAGGCGATCCTCATGCACAGATCTCTCTATCATTTTGCGGTTAACGGAATTCACTGTCCTCGGATCTCCCTTGGAATTGAAGAGACCATCCACTTCAGTGAAAAGATCGCCGTCATGCACTGATGACAGCGATCCATCGGATCTTATCCTGCCTGAAAGGGCGAGGTTGAAAAGATATGACTGGTATGCATGCACGAACATGATCTGCAGGTTCTTCGGTAGCACGCCGAATGCTGTGTCGAAGTTACCTGTTTCTACCATGTGCTGGAGAATTGCCCTTTCATACATCAGGTTCTGCGGATATTCCTTCAGCGCAGTCCTGAAGTCCTGGGTATCGTAAACGTTTCTCCGGAAATCCTCGCTGTCAAAGGAAGGATCGCACAGGTACTCCATTACAGCCGACCTGAAATCCCTCTTCAGGATGTATTTCCCCACGATATGCGTGATCGGCCTTCGTGAACCGAACCTCTGGTAAGCAAAGAAATTGGGGAATCCACCAAGGGCATCCATTTCATTGTTGATCGATTTTATTGCATCATCGGATTCGGTGTGAAGATTGACGGTGAACCTGTTTCCTGCGAGATCGCCGAGGCGGAGCATCTGGTTTGACCGGAACTTCTTGGTTATCGTTACATCATCGAGCCTTATTTCCGGAGCATCATCAGGCGTGTTGATGCAGAAATACTGCGTAGTCACGCCAACGCGATCCTTGGTCCCGGCATAAGAGATCCTCTTCCTGCTTACACCGAATATCCTGCTCAGGTAGATCAGGAACTTGTTGGTTTCCCAGTTCCTCAACCGGACCTGGAGTATCAGGTATTTACCGTTCGGATCGTCCGACAGGCCGGCTGGCAGTTCCTCGACTATAAAATCTTCGGCAGTCTCCTTGAAGCTCCCCTGAATGCCTTTGCCATGCGTCAGGTAGCATAGAATACCCGCTGCACGGTCATCAATCATATATCTTGACAGTCCGGTACAGGTTGTCCCTCTCCACCGGCACCATGCCAAGCTGTTGCACTGCACCGATGATTATCTCCTTCCTGAGGTTCCCTACCTGCTTACCCGTTGCGGGAATGACCTTCTCATCGTATATTGTTCCGCCCCAGTCGTTGGCGCCGTACATGATTGCAAGCTGGCCCATGCTTATCCCGTTCGTCAACCACGAGGACTGAATGACAGGAAGATCAAACCTGAAGACAAGCCTTGCAATTGCAATATTCCTGACGACATCAAGCCCGCCGGTTCTCTCCAGGACGAGCCCCTCCCTTTCGAGCTGTGTGTTGCCAGGCTCAAAGTTCCAAGGCGTGAAGGAAAGGAATCCGTGATATTTCTTCTGCAGTTCAAGAATGGAAAGAAGGTGGTTAGCCTTGTCCCTGCTTGTCTCCACATGACCGAACATCATCGTCGATGACGTATGTATACCAAGTTTGTGTGCCTCCTCCATTATGGAGAGCCACTCCTTGCCTGAGTTGATGGGGCGCCCGAGCTTCTTCCTCACATCGGAATCAAAGATCTCGGCACCTGCTCCAGGAATGGTCTCAAGTCCGCTCTTCCTGAGCTCGATGAGAAGATCCCTGACGCTGAGCTTTGCCTTCTTTGCTATGAATGATATTTCTGATGTTGACAGTCCATGTATACCGATTTTCGGAAACTCCTTCCTTATCCGAGAGAAGAGGGAAAAGTAATATTCGGGAGGCAGTGATGGATTCACCCCGCCCTGGATAAGAAGCTGCCGGATGTCAAATGCATCGTAAAACTTCGCTATCTCCTGCACGACCTGATTCTCTGTCATCGTGTAGGCGTCGCTTTCGTTCCCCGTACGATAGAAGGCACAGAACTTGCATCTGACATTGCATATGTTCGTATAGTTTAGAATGAGGTTGGAAACAAACGAGACATGGTTGCCGGAGATCCCGTCGGCAATCTCCCTTGAAAGACCACCGAGCCAGTTTATGTCCGCAACGTCATACAGATAAGTAACATCTTCTGCTGAAAGGGTTTCGTTGTTCCTGATCTTGTCCTCTATGTCTGATCTTGTCGTCTGAGCAGATAACACCCTTCAATATTGCCGATTCGTTAATAACCTTTATATTTCTCATGATTCGAATGATGCATCGTCTTTTTCCTCACATGCGATCTAGACGAGCAGCTTGTCCGGATTACGGCTTCAATTACCATCTCCTGCATGTTATCATTGACAAATAGTTATAACTCGGTTTCCAATTACTTGGCATGGAAGAAGGAATGATGTATGACATTGGCTACTGGCAGGAACAGATAGCCGGTAACAACAAAATTTCGCGGAAGGACGCTGCCGAAATAATGCAGGATCTTTCCTTTCATGATAGATTAAGGCTGGCTGATTCTCTTACATCGCTGCAGGCAGGCGACACCGTCGGATATGCCGTATCATATAACATAAACTACTCAAACTATTGTTCGGCTTCATGCCCAATTTGCGCCTTCTATGTACCGGCAAAACTAAAGGGTCGCACTGACAAGGGTTACGAACTTTCTGAGGATGATGTGAGGAAAGAGGCAAGGAAGGCAAAGGAATATCATGCAACCGAAATACACGTCGTAGGTGGCTTCAACCCATACCTTCCGATGGAATATTACGAGACCATATTCAAGGCGATAAAGGAAGAGATACCGGAAGCCACGCTCAAAGCGCTCACCATTCCCGAAATGGATTTTATCGCCCGCACTACAGGCAACTCTTTGCCCGAGGTGGTGAACCGGCTAATGGATGCTGGCGTTGATGCGCATACCGGAGGGGGCGCGGAGATATTCGATGCCTCCGTGCGTGCACAGATAACAACGAAGGAAAAGATATCCGGCGAGAAGTGGCTGGAGGATGCCAAGATCATCCATAAGCTGGGAATGAGAGGAAATTCCACAATAACATATGGACACTTGGAGAACTATGACCATATCATAGATCATTTCGTACGGTTAAGGGATAACCAGCTTGAGCAGCCTGGATTCATATCCATCATACCGCTAAAGTTCAGCCTGGAGAACACGCCGCTCCAGAGATCTGGAAAGGTCAGGAATGAGGCATCTGGCAGGAAGGATCTTGATGTTATATCTTTGGCAAGGATAATCGCCGGTGCTGCCATCAAGAACGTGAGCGTTTACTGGGTGGCGCTTGGGAAGCTTACCGCACAGCTCGGCCTCAGGGCAGGCGGCAACGATCTCGTCGGCACTGCTTTCAGCGAGAAGATATTCGGTGCAACCGACCGTAAAGACAAGACATATACTAGCGAGTTAGACCAGATAATCCTCTCCGCTGGAAAGATACCGGTGCAGAGGGACACTTTCTATAATATAATCAGGTACGCCTAGGCGTTTTCACGCTCGTATGACTTTCCTGTTACGAGCACTATAGCCGCACCTGCGAATGCAACCGCGGCTGCATATCCATATGAATATTCGCTCGAGATGAAGAAGTAAAGAAGGCCGAAGACAAGGTTCCCGGAGAACATCCCAATGCTCCTGAAAACAGAGAGAAGGCCCATTCCTCTTCCTGCCACCGATCCTCTTGCAATCCTGGATATTATCGATGGCTCATACGTCTCCACCGATGATGTACCGAGGCCAAGTATTGCGACAGAAATGTAATAGAAGGCGATATCTGCGCGGGTGATGAGAACGAGGAGGATCCCGAGGGCACCTGCCCCTGCAAGGGCGTAGCCGAAGAGGCCCAGCTGCCTTATTTCCTTCCTGGTCCGGATCCTGCTGTACATGAAACCGCCTGCAGCCGAAACGCTCATGAATATCGGATAGACAAGAAGACCGTATGCTATCGAGTTCGTAGTTGCGGCGGTGAGAATAGGAAAGCCTATGCTGTAATAGCTGAACCCGAAGAGGGCAGTTGCTATAAGTATGCCTTTCATTGCCAGTGTCTCTTCCTGTCTGTCTTGAGGTGCAACGTCCTTTTCCCTTACAGTAGGCCTTGTTGCAACGATAAGCAGGGTGGATACAATAAGAGGTGCAATCGATATGAGGAATATTGTCGAAAAGGGGAAGCCAAGGAGGTACAGTGATATCAGGAGAACAGATGCAATGATCCCTCCACCGACATCGAGGCCGTGAAGGAGACCAAATGCACGGCTCCTGTTCTCTGCGCTCGTGGATTCAACGAGAAGAACTCGCCTGGGCGGTGATCGGAAATTCCTTGACCACCAGCCCGTAACATACACGGATCCGGCGAGAGCATAGTTTCTAAAGAACCCAGTGAAAGAAAGCGCAGGGATGAGTGAGTTACCTATTATAGATATCTTCTTGGCACCATACCTGTCTGCGAGGAGTCCTCCTAAATACGCAAAAAAGGCTCCGATCCCGTAACTCACAGCCTCTATTACTGCAAAGACCCAGACAGGAGCATGCAGAACGAGAACGATAAAGACGGATAATCCTCCCACCACGATCTGGTAACCCATGTCCGCAAAGAATGCTGAAAATGCAAGAAGGTATACGTTTACGTGGAACCTGATCTTCACAGTTTCGGGAAATACCACTTATAATAAATATTGCTCGATCCACCCATGAAACTATCCAGTATGCGCTGAAACCGGAATTATTGCTTTCCGGTTATGGTTACCGGAACCTCAGCGTGCCGCCTGAGGGGTTACCAGGTTGTTTCGGCCTGTAGAGCAGTGAATACAGGGATAATGGCGATCTGCCCTTTTGCTCAGGCTCCTTCAGATGTATGAACATAAAGGATGATGCGAATCTTCCCGAGAATACTATTAGATAAGAATAAATGAGAGCAAGATAGAGTGGAAAATGCGCAATCATGATCTCCAGCATATATCCACCTACAAGGGCTCCGGTCAGGTATATGACACCGTTGAAACCATTGATTATGGACAGGTACTCGGCCTTCCTTTCGTGCGGTATCACGTCAAGCAGGTAGGAATTCATAACGACATTCTGTATGGATCCAAGGATGCCGCTGTATACCTCAAGAATGATGAATTCATTGAATGTTGAGAAGAAAGCGTAAAGGAGCGGGATAGCGCTGAGAAGAACACGGTTTGCGAAAATAAGCGGCGGCCTGTTTACCCTGTCGGTGACCCTGCCGAGATAATACTGGACCATAACCGTTGTTCCGAGCGCGGCGATCGTAAGAAAAGCGACGTTTGTCAGTGTGAAATGCATCACGCTCACTATCGTTATCGGAAACATGGGCCATGCCATAGACCAGAAGATGCCCTGTATGTTCGTCGCAATGAAGTACCTGTAGAAGAGAGGATGACTGCGAAGATTCCTGATCGTTGCTCCAAGGTGGGTTGGAGCAAGCCTCTCCCCCTTCTTTTCGTTGAGGGAACCCATCAGCATGCCGGAGATCACATAAGAGCCAGCAGCCGCGAAGAATGGTATACGGATATCATTGGTGACAGCTCCGCTGAACAGGAAAGTCATGACAAATAGAGATATTATTGTTCCAATTGAGCTGAGTATGTTGATCACTGCCAGGAATCTGCCCCTCGTTGTCGAGTCTGTCTGGTCTGCTATGAGCGAAAACCAGTTAACCGTGATGAGCGATGCAAACAGTGAAATCGCAGCATACACAACGACAAGCTCAAGCGGTGTGCGCACAACTCCCATGAAATACCACAGGAATGCGAGAGCAATGCTTCCTCCCAGCAGGAACGGGCGGCGCCTGCCAGCGGAGTCGCTGAGCTTGCCCCAAAGGAGCTGCCCGCCGTTAGAGAGCGCATTTGAGGAAGACTGGAGCCAGCCCATCATTGCAGCAGATGCGCCAAGATAGACGCCATAGACCCCGACGAAGGAGCTCGCAGCAGTTGCACCTGCCGAGACAACGAATGATCTTATCGTTATGAGTGTTTTATTGAGCATGAATTAATTTGATCCACGGAATGCCAGCGGATTAGAATAAGGTTCTCTTTTCAGG
>JBMFWM010000061.1:0-8911 GCA_049965275.1 Thermoplasmata archaeon
TCCCAGTCTTGGAAGCGTGGATGCTCTATATACTTAAGTTAGTTCGGAGATACTGCCTGAAGAATGCCTTCACAGCGTGGTTTAGTAATAAACTGTCAACATTCCGGAAATCTTGCACTGGCACTTGACTGTTCCAGATGCTGAAGCGTTTGGAAATTACCTCTCATTACAACCTGATGAGCTGCCATTTGCCTTCGATTGCTTATGACGTAATCTGCACTAAAGGTGTTTGAGTATGAATAGATAATTCAGTCGATGCAACTTATGATCGACCTAAGTCTTTCCAGTTTCTCTTATTTATTTCTCAATTTTCCCAAAAAATCCGTCTAACCATCCCTTAAAATGTGAATTTTCAGTGCCTAAAAATTAAACGATTCATTCGACCTTTTATTGATCGGTCAACTTCCAGGAATCAGTTTCCCGAACCGAATTAAGAGCAATCTATAAATAAGCCAAGTAACATTTCCATTTACATGGGTATTAGAGCCATATACGACCTTAGTGTGACCCTTGAGACATATATGCCGGCCTGGCCGACGAACCCTCTTGTTAACATTGTACCGATAGGAACTGCTGCAAGGGACGGATATAATGTAGAATCATATTTTTCCCCAACTCATTCTGGAACGCACATAGATGCCCCTTACCACATGCTTGAGAAGGGAACTACAGTAGACAACATCAGCCTAACACAACTCGTAGGAGAAGGGTACTGCATAAAATTACAGCCAAAGAGTGAAGAGATAAAACTCGGCGAAATAAAGAGGAAATGGAAAAAGGCATATGACGGAAAAATAATTCTCCTGAATACAGGTTGGTACAAGAAGAGGAGTTACACAAAAGAGTTTCAATTTAAATTTCCTGGTCTTTCAGCGGATACAGTGGATTTTTTTATTGAGCATAGGCCAAAGGTAATTGGGATTGATACTCTGGGAATAGAGCCGTATAGTCATTCTGACTTTAAAGTGCATAAAGCACTGCTCCCCCATGGTATAGTTTTTATCGAAGACTTGACAAACCTTGACAAATTAGTCGAGGGTAAAAAATATCTGATAGCTGCCCTTCCGATAAAGATTCGTAACGGTAGCGGAGCAATGGCTCGTGTAATAGCTATGGACATAGAATAAGGTGAATAAAATGGTTGAAGAAACTCGAACTTATAGAAAAGAGTTGGGATTTTGGCACGTCGTTTTCTTGACTCTTGGAGCAATACTGGGACCGGCAGTTGCATTCATACCTGTAACTGTACTTGCGCTTGGTGGGCCAGCAGGTCTTTTTTCTTGGCCAGTGGCGCTTATCCTGATAATTCCCATCGCCCTTGTTTACGTCGAGCTTGGCGCGATGTGGCCACGTGCTGGCGGAGTAGCTTACTATCCAGCAAGAAGTCACGGACCGATAACGGGTCTCCTTAACGGATGGGCCGCGTTCGTGGGGTACTCTCTAGCTATGCCTGCGGTTGTGGCGGCTATAGTGGAATATGGTAGCTACTATGTTCCACAGTTCTATGCAAATGGGAAGTTGTCTGTACTTGGAATAGGTGTTGCAATACTTGCTACGATCACAATCACGCTAATAAATACGAGAAGAATAAGATTCATGGGAAACGTAAACAATGCATTTACCATAATTAAAATCGCACTCGTCCTCATTGTGAGCTTCGTGCTTCTGGCCTACTTCCGTGCATCGAACCTGACCGGATTTGGAGGATTTGCACCACTTGGTGCAACAGGCGTATTCCTTGCAATATCCGCCACAATATTTGCTTATGCCGGATTCAGGCAGCCGATTGAATATGCGGAAGAAGTTCACGATCCCGGCAAGTTTCTGCCACGTGCAATTATTGCTTCACTCGTAATAGTGATGCTGATATACCTTGTGGAAAGCCTTGCATTTCTTGGAGTTATAAACTGGGGCAAACTTGGCCTTAGTCCGAACTCCTGGGGAAGTCTGACAACGCTTGGCTATCCTTATGCATCCGGTGCGCTCGTCATCGGCATAGGAGCAGTTGCTGCAATTGCAATCATTGGGATAGTAATAGCGTCCTATAGCGATGGAATAATATACTACGGTGGAGCGGCGAGGGTCGCAAATACGCTATCAAGATACGACAGGTATTTCCCTCAGCTTTTCTCAAAGATGAGTGACAAGGGCATCCCAATATATTCTGTCATCCTCGTGCTAGTGATCTCAGTAATCTATCTTATCCTTCTTCCGTCGTTCTCTTCCATCCTGGGCATTTTCGTCGATGCGGTTGTATTCTCATATGCACCCTCAGCAGTGAGCCTCGCGATATTCAGGAAAAAATTCCCTAACGAAAAAAGGCCATACAAGCTTCCGGTATACTCTGTTTTTGCACCCATTGCCTTCGTAGTAGGAGGCCTCTTGATATACTGGTCAGGCTGGACTGCAGTATGGATTTCAATGGTCTCTGTGTTCGTGGGACTCATATTCCTGGCAGTCTATCATCGCAGCTCCAAGATATCTTTGAATGACGTCGTATCTGGAATCTGGCTCCCTATCTACATGATACTCATCCTGATTCTGTCATATGTCGGAAGCCTTGGACCAAGATCTTCCCCACTAATTCACTATCCTTACGATACCGTGCTATTCATCATTGTAGCACTCGTATTCTACTATGTTGGATACTTCAGCGGAATGAAGTACACGGGAAAAGGAACTGTCGACTCAGGAACAGCATAATTATTTTCTTTTACTTTTTTTATTACCCTTCATTAGTAGCAAATGAGCTCCGGCCCTTCTCAAAAACCTGATTCAATCCCTTAATTTGTTTTAGACTAGAAAATGAAGAGAATTTTATATTGCATTACTATCCCTATTCATGTTCATTAGCGATTTCGCTGGTTCACCTTCCCTCGAAGTAGTAAATCTTGTTCTTCAAAAGCTTGCAAGAGGAGAGAAAGTGACTTCTCTTGCCATAGGAGAACCGATGTATAAAACTCCGGACAAGATTATTGAAGTAGCATACCAGAGTATGAAGGATGGAGATACCCATTATACCTCTTCATACGGTATCAGGGAGGTTAGGGATGCGATAGTAGAAAAGGTAGGAAAGAAAAATAACATAACTGCATCGATCGATAACAGCATCTTCATAACATCGAAACAGTCTATTTACTCTTCCTTCATGGCTCTGGCGGGAAAAAAGAAGAAGATACTTATACCGAATCCGGGCTATTTCTATTCGGAACCAGCCATGCTTGCGGGGTTATCTCCCGTTTATTACAACCTCAAAAAAGATCTTTCCTTTGATACTGAAGATATTGCCGGAAAGATTGATCACGATACGGCAGCAATTGTCTTGAATTCTCCGGGAAACCCTACAGGCAGAATCGTCGATCGGGGTGATCTTGAAACAGTTTACGAGAAGTGCAAAAGATCAGGGGTGCACATAATCAGCGATGAAGCGTACGAGGACCTAGTATACGAAAAGAAACATTTCTCTGTCGGTTCACTGGAAGATTCCCCAGAACTGGTGATTACCATTTTCAGTCTGTCCAAGAGTTATTCTATGACCGGATGGAGAGCGGGGTATACAATTGCTTCACCCGGAATTGTCTCAAATATTGCGAGGGTTCTCGAGCACACCTATACCTGTTCTCCCCCCTTCATACAGAAAGCATCTGCATATGCCCTACAGAATGGAGAAAAATTTGTTGATGAATTCAGAAGGGACTTCAAAAAGAAAAGAGACCACGTCAAATCCCGTCTGGATCATATGCAAACGTTATCCCAGGGACCTATTGAAGGAGCTTTCTACGCCTTCCCCTCGTACTCAAAAAAGATAAATTCGGCAGAATTCAGCAAGGAACTTCTGGAAAGGCATGGTACAGCCGTCATTCCCGGATCGGCATTCGGTCCGTCAGGGGAAGGGCACATAAGAATCTCATTCGGTGGATCGATGGAGACGATAGACAAAGGCCTTGACGAACTCGAAAAGTATCTCAGTTCCTAGTTTTCATCATATTCCTGATCGATTCCATTGATTCCAGATACTTCAGCTGGATGGCTTCACGGTCTGTGCCAAACATGAGGAAGTTGAATTTTCTTTCAAGTATTGGAGAAGGATTCCTGTTGGAGAGAGGAAAATAAATGCCTGTTATCAGATTCCTCTTCACCGTAAACTCTAGAATTCTATCAACTACGGAAACGAACTCCCTGTTCTGCCAGGAAAATTCTATTTGAAGTGAAGTTGAAAGATCCACCGGTCCAATAAAGCAGCCGTCTATGCCTGGGATTGACACAATATCCTCAATGGATTCGAACGCAGATTTTGTTTCAATCTGGACTATCACAAGCGATTCATTTGATTCCTTCACGTATTCCCTGAATCCATAACCATATCTTGATGCCCTTCCAGGCCCAACGCCCCTTATTCCTGTTGGAGGCGTTTTCGAAAAAGCAACAGCTTCCCTCACTTCATCGCTATTTTCTATCCCTGGAATAATTATTCCTGAAACACCAGTATCTAGTACCTTTTTAATTTCATTCTTTTCAAGCCCCCTTATTCTTGCTACAACATGCATGGGCTTCGATGCAATGAGAATCTGCTGAAGCGCTGGAACATCGATAACCGAATGTTCCATATCCACTATTACGAAATCTGGGGAAAGATAGGAAATCATTTCCGTGATTGACGGATCACTGATACTTATAAGAGGAGCTAGTAGCGTTCTGGAACTTTTCAAAAACTCCCTGAAAACCTGATTTTCGTGCATGTATTCGTGATCTATACCTACTAATTTACTCTTGTCATTCTTGGACCATATGGCCCCTATCCATTGATGGCCGCTGAAGCCTGTAAGGTGAACATTCCCTTATTTGACTGTCAGGGTAGAGGTAAGCCTTCTTTTAAACAATATCTAAAAGAATGGTTTTATATCGCAAAAACCTAACTAGTCGAGGATTGATTATATGCTTCTAGTTAAAAACAAATTTACTGGAGAAGTTATAGCAGAGTTAAAGGAAACGAGCAGGGAAGTCGCGGAAACGGTACTTAAAAATTCAGTTAAAGCTTTCAAAGAAATTTCTGGGCTTCCAGCATATAAACGAAGCGAATATCTTTTGGATGCATCAGAACGCATAACTAAAAACTCTGACGACCTGGCTAGGACAATTGCGATGGAAGCTGGGAAACCAGTGAAGTATTCCAGGAAAGAGGTGAAGAGGGCTGCCTTCACTGTAAAGAGCTCAGGACTTGAGGCGGTACGAATCCATGGTGAAACCGTACCGTTTGATGTGGAGCCGAGAGGGGAGGGAAGATTTGCCTACTATATACGGGTACCAATCGGACCAGTTTTTTCGATTACCCCTTTCAACGATCCTCTTAATCTGGTAGTCCACAAGGTTGGTCCTGCAATAGCGGCGGGAAACTCCATAGTGAACAAGCCCACCACTCTCACCCCCTTGTCTTCGATAAAATTAGAGGAGATCTTCAAAGGAACTGATCTACCGAAACATTCCTACCAGAACATAATTGCAGGGGGAGAGTCGGACGTGACGAAGTTTTTCCTGAGTTCAGATGCAATGAAGAAGGTCACGTTCACCGGAGGAACGGAGGCTGCCGAAAAGATGGTCAAAAATGCCGGACCGAAGAAATATTCCATGGAACTGGGAAGCAACTCACCCGTGATAATATTCGAAGACTCCAACTGGCAAGATTCTGTTGATTCAATAGTCGATGCTGCCTTTGAAGCTCAGGGACAAAATTGTATTCATTCTCAGCGCCTCATAGTGCATAAAAAACTCTTGAAAGAGTTTACCGAGGCAGTTATAAAGTCAACAAAGAAACTGAAGATCGGGAATCCGTTGGATGAAACTACGGACATAGGACCAATGATCAGCGAGGGAGAGGCCAAGAGAGTTGAAAAGTGGGTTAACGATGCGAAGACTGCAGGCGGGAAGGTCCTGATTGGAGGAAGGAGGGAAGGAAGCATTTACTATCCCACGGTCATGGACGATGTTCCAAAATCTGCCACAATATGGAAGAATGAAGTGTTCGGACCTGTTACCATTATCATTCCATTTGAAACTGTCAAGGATGCGATTGAAACAGCGAACGACGTACCATATGGGCTGCAGGCCGGTGTGTTTACCTCAAACATCGATACTGCAATAAAAATGATAGATTCCCTTGATTTTGGAACAGTTCTCATAAACGACACATCCGATTTCAGGGTAGACACTATGCCATTTGGAGGAATGAAAAAGAGCGGTATTGGGCGAGAGGGAATTAGATTTGCAGTAGAGGAGATGACGGAAATAAAACTGGCGATCTTTAGAATGTAATAATCTCAAGAAAGAAACGTCTCGAGACTGCTATCTCTAAGAGATAGTTGTTATTTGTATCCACTGGGTAGAGATGTTTTTAACTTTTTTAATTTATCTTTCTTTGACAATTTCCATTAGATCTGTTAGTGCTGCCTGAGCGGTAACAATTTTTCCTGCTCCCGGCCCGAGCACATATATCTTCCCCAAAGTATCTGTTTCGATCTCAATTGCATTCATCACTCCTTTCACCTCTCTCAGGATATCGCCGCTTGAAAGCCTTTCCGGCCCTACGCTGGCTCCTTTTTCATCTACATTCACGAGAAGTTTAACTCCTGATGCAGCCTCTTCTCTGGAGACGTTTCTGATACCCTTGACTTTTACGTCCTTCATCTGATGATTCCACCCCAGCACGTTGGAAATAATGGCCGCCTTTGCAGCTGCATCAAATCCATCCACGTCGTTCGTTGGATCGGCTTCAGCATATCCATTAACCTGTGCCTCCTTTAGTGCTACAGAATAATCCATCTCTTCTGTCATTTTTGTTAAAATATAGTTTGTAGTTCCGTTCATTATTCCTCTGACCCTGATTGGTTTAGCACCCGGAAGAAGCGCAAGTATGTTGAATGACGGGGTACCGGCCATGACCGTCCCCTTGAATAAGATCTTTTTCTTGTTCCTCTTTGCGATCTCTGTAAGTTCTTTGAACCTTACTGCTATGGGCCCCTTGTTAGTGGTTATAACGTCTTTCCCGCTTTCGAGAGCAGTCCTGATGTATGAAAAAGCGGGTTCAGCATCTACATAATTGACCCAAGTGAATTCGCACATAACGTCAGCTGTTGATTCTTTAATTGCATTGATCACATCCTCATTTGAAAACTTTATATTTTTGTGCTCGCTTATTCCTCTGATTGCTTTCTCATCTGGATTATGAATGAGCCCAAATCTTATGTCAACTACTTCGGAAACCTTGCAGCCCCCGATTCCCATTATGTTTTTTTTCGAATTGAATAGTTCATAGAAGCCCTGACCGACCGTCCCAAAACCGACAATCATTATATTGCATTTGTTCCCCGTCATAATAATTCAAGAGGTATTGCAATTTTATTAATTTTTCTTGTAGAGTTGCAGCTGAGAAGTCTCAGTTAATTTGTGCTTAAAATGTCCAGTTAAAAGGGCATTGAACACTTTACAGCGTCATAGAAATGATATTTGAAGGTCCTAGTATCATTTCCGTTCCGGATTTGACTTGTTCGATCATCACTACCATTTTTTGCCCTTAAGATGTGAAGAAAGGGAAAAGCTGGACGGGGACTCAAGAAAACCAGCGGCTGCAAATTTATTGGACGTCCATCATCTCAAAAAATGAAAAGACGATTCTAAAATAGTTGAATCTGATAAAAGTTCCAATGCCCTTAAAATCATCGAATTCATCTCCCGAGAATTCAGAGAAAGAGAGGAAGGGTTCAATGAACAAAACTGAGGAGACACAATTCATTGAATTTCTGACAAAAATTCAGGGTACCAGGAATCTCAGAGAGCTAAGGGAAAAGATAGGGGAACTCTATAGAGTTTTAGATAATGATAGAGAGACGAAACTTTCAAACCCCGAGAATGAGAACGGGGGCGAAATTGGGTCAAGTCGCTATAGGTTGAAGTTAGAGCTGAACCAGATACGAGAATCTCAAACAATAGAAAGGGCGAGGTACTATTTGAATAGACTTTTGAAGTCTTTTACAGAATCCAGAAACAACGGAATAAACGAAATAAATCTAAGAAGATGGAAGGAGTATGATGAAATTATAACTGACAGCCTGTGGATTTTTGATAAGAGGGATAGCTCTGGTGCACATCTTGGATGGTACTGGGGAAATTTTGTACCACAAATTCCCCACCAGGTTATATTGAGATATACCAAGAAAGGAGACTGGGTTCTTGACCCATTCGCTGGAAGCGGTACCACCCTTATTGAATGCATTCGTCTGGGAAGGAATGGCATAGGAGTTGAGATAAATGGAGAAACTGTAAGGAAGGCATCAAAATTGATTGCAAAAGAACCTAACAGGTTTGGTACCAGATCAGTATTCGTAAAGGGAGATAGCACGAAAACTGATTTTAAGAAATTATTCCGAGAAAACGGAATCAACAAAGCGCAGTTGATTATAATGCACCCCCCTTACTATGACATAATTAAATTTAGCGATGAAGCCCGGGACCTTTCTAATGCAGCTTCAATAGACGACTTCATGAAGATGTTCAAGTTAGTTGTATCAAACTCCTATGACGCTCTACAGGACGGCAGGTACATGGTTCTAGTCGCAGGCGACAAGTATCAGGGAAAGGAGTGGATTCCACTTGGGTTCCAGATGATGAATGCCGTATTGGAAAGGGGGTACAGCCTTATTGGAATAATTGCTAAAAATTTTGAAGATACAAGAGCCAAGAGGAATCGGAAGGAGCTGTGGAGGTACAGGGCATTGGCTGGCGGGTTTTATGTGTTCAAACATGAGTATATTTTTATCTTCAGGAAAAGGCAAAAGGAGAGCGCTTCGAGCGATTGAGTTCTTCGTCTCTGATCTCTACCACTCATTTTTTCTCCAATCGCTTTCTTTTCAATGCGACT
>JBMFWM010000062.1:0-8688 GCA_049965275.1 Thermoplasmata archaeon
TTCCATACTAACTAGTTCTTCTGAAACACGTGGTTGCAGATAACAATGCGAAGGGTAATTTTAAATGTTTCTGGCATAATTTCAATGTTCCTATTTTCCTCTGGTTGAGATCCGAAGAACCGCTGGAAAATCTCGTGAAACATATGCCTGTTCTGCTATGATGATAAATTTATCGGTGAACCTGCTTTTTGGTTTCCTTATATAAACCATGACCGATTTACGATGTTCGTTGAAGCTGTACTTCAAACCTGAAATAAAAGCTGTGAATATTGTCATTGATCATATGACATTGTTGTTCCTGCCGAAATCGTAGCCTACGGTCTGTCTGGTTATATAAGATTCAGCCTTGAGCTTATAAATGATGATTGAATCTGTATCCTGAATCATCTTTTCGACCCGCCTCACCAGTTCAGCAAGAAGAGTCTCTGTTATTTCGCCTTCGAAAACAGAATTCTGCATCCATAGAAGGTACCTTTTAAGGAACTTATTAATCCTTCCCACCCTGGATGCATCAACATCGTAGACAATTATTACATACATCTCAATCCTGCGCCCTGAAGGATCTGTATTCTTTCTCCCCCTTTACCGAAGAAAGAAGGTTATAGCATTCTTGCAATATGTGCCCCTGATATGTAAGAATGCGCTGGGAAGTGTTGGATTTCAGAGATGTTTGAAGTTTATCTCTGTAATACTCTGTGAACTTCCTTCTTCCACCGTCTGTGAGGTAAACTCCCCCATTTTTCTGCTGGAAATCATTATCCTTCATTATGCGGTTGTTGACCAGATTGGCAACAATGCGTTCCACTATCACTGGCTTGAAAATGTCTGCGATATCGAGTGCAAGTGAAAACGACCTGTCGGAGGGCTCATGGAGGAAACTAATGGAGGGATTCAACCCTGACTGATAGATTGCGCTCAAACAGGTGGAGTACAGAAGTGCATTACCATATGAGATCATGGCGTTTATGTTGTCCCCAGGAGGATGAAATGTTCTTTTGAAATCCTTTACTTCCCGAAGGAACTTGGGGAAGCATGAATAGTAGGTCTTCCAAACATTCCCCTCAAATCCCATGAGAGTGTCAATACTGTTTCCTTCCATTTTCATAGAACTTATGGAACCTATTTCACTGTCAAGGTCTATTTTGTCCGAATAGTATCTGAGATTGCGGACTATATTGTAGCTGATTCCCCGGACCATCTCGGAGGCGATCGAAAGCCTTTTCCTTGCGTCCAAATATGCCGACGACTGAAAGATCACGTTGACGCCGGTCTGATTGGCCATATGCGGGACAACGCTTGACAGGTAGCGCCCATCCTCCCCAAGTACGTGCACAAGTATGTTCGATCTCGCCAGATAGTCGATTGCCCAGGAACTGATGGAAACCTTTGCTGCGATAACTATCTCAGAAATATTTTTGCCAGGAATATGCCTCTTCGAATCCACGCCTATAAATGAAAGAGTGTTCCCGTCCCTCTCTATTTTCCCATCAGATGTTATATAGAATGAGTACACATCATATTACCTCCAAGAGGGCAAGTCCCAGTGGCGTAGCGTATGTCCTTGAATTGTCCACAGTAATGAGACCTGCAACCCTCATCGCCTCAACCTCATAGTCAGTTACATCTCCGCTTTCCAGATCCGTGCCTTTGATGGAGTTCCTTATTTTAGCCCTGAAGTCTTTAGGTATGGGTATCACCGGCACATTTATGACGAAAATATTTTCCATTTTGGGGAAGAAAACCCTGTCGAGTAGATCCCTGTTTTTGAGATAAAAATCCCTCCGGTTTTCTGACGAAAAATCTTGAATAACATCGCGCACTTTTTCATAGGCAATGTTATAATTCTGGATTTCTGTGTTTACGACATTGAACAGAAAAGTGTTTTCAACAAGTGATGCGACAACTGTGAGAAGCATAGACTGGATTTTCCTTCCACCTGTGGCGTTGAGGTAGAACTTCCCTATGCCGAACCTTTTTCTGCCGTCAGCTATGATACTGCAAAGTTTTGAAACATAATTTACAAGGCTGTTATCGTCGAATATATCGCTTTCAGGAACGCCCACCATGTGGACACGAACCTGTGGAAATCTGGTCTCTATGGCAGACCGACATGCATATGTTCCCCTGACAACAAAATCTGATGTGGTGTGAAGCAGGTAGACATCGCGAAGGTTGTCATCAACCTTCAGCAGATAATCCATGATTTCACTCGCAACCATAGGGCTCGTCCCGACTGGACTAACAACCGCTGATTTGACCCTTCCATTCATCTTAACCATCCTTTGAAACATATCTTATCTTTGCCATGCCCAATGGCCGGTACTCTGAATCCGAATACTTCACATATGACAGTGTTCTGGGAGGATAGCTTCCCTTCCTGAATCTAAAAACAGCCTTTGAGGTGCTCTCGGGAAGTGCGATAGCAACTGAATTTCTGTTGATTCCCTTCCCAAAACCAAGGTAGATGTTTACATCTCTGTCTGTTCCTGCCGTGCCGGGAAAATTTTTAATGTACCAGCTGTCAACATCCCTTGTGAATTTCTCAAGAAGATTCAACAATGCCCCGATGAGCTTTGTGTTTATCTGATCTTGATCTGCTATATCTGGACTGGTCCCAAATATATCCGTTCCCAGCATCGCCGAGAATCTTTCTGATATTCCTCTCCTATTCTCTGCCGTCTGGGAGAAAATGTCATTATTTATGCCAATCGATCCCATGAACCTGCCTGATTTTATGAATATGGCAGGTTGAAATTTGCCCATTGGATAACCGGTCGCAAGCTTTCTCCTGACTATTCTGCCTGCCGCCATTCTAATATCTGATTCCACTGGAAGAAAATCAGAAACAGCTATGTATTTCATAAGATGGAGCGGTTCCCCGTTGTTCATCTTCAGATTGAAAAAATTCCTGAATTCTGTTTCATAGTTCTCCTGTCGCATATCCAATCCGTGTTGTTTGATGTACCTGTAAAATATGGCATTTCTTATACTACCCTTGATTGTGCTTCCAGGAATATAAGGTACAAGATTGGTTTCATTTCCTTTCTGCGAGATAGACCCTATATACATTCTTATGTTTGTGGTTTGCGTTCCAAGATCATGGCCAATTTCCTCTATTTCGTTCCCGTAGTAGAACAGTAATCCCTCCTTTTCAAGATCGGACCAGAGATCCTGCCATATTCGCTGCTGATTTTTTATATTTTTAATAACCCTTTCCGTATAGAATTGAGCCCTGCTGCCAGAAAGAATCAGGTCTGCAGTCTTATCGAAATCAATCAGGCGGTACGTGCCACCTTTCCTGTAGAGGTATTTGAAGTCTATCTGTTCTCCAGATCCGATAAAAACAGGAGAGTTAACGACGATTTCAGCATTGTTCATGTAATCCTCCTCAGTACTGGAAAGAACGGCAGAAATCTTTTATTGCCAGTAATGTAGGATCTGCCCGTCACGTCGCCCTTCAGATAGAGTAACGATCCCTCGCTGAAGCACCTGTATGTTCCCATGTTCCTGCCGGAAGAGTCATTGCCGGATATGGTGGAAATTGAGTACAGAGATTTTTCGAGAACCAAAGAATCAATATCAACTGACGACGGTATGTACCTGGACAGGAGAAGGTAGAGTCCTTCACCCGTAAAGTCTTGGGATCTATCCTCTACACCCTCCATTCTCTCTATTTTATAGTATCCGCTACCTGTGCTTCTCCTCCCTGAAAGGCCGAAATCCTCCAGCAGCCTTATGGAGGCATGCAGTTTTTCAGGCTCAACACTTTCAGATGCAGAATATGAGAACCAGTATTTCAAGCCCGATATCTCTCCAGACGTGATGCTCAGGGGAGAAAAAGGCTCAAACTCTCTTGTGTACAATTCTGGAAGAGGACCGGAAAGATTTACTGACAATCTATCACTGTCCCTGAAAGGTCCAGCATCTTCAAATTTTGCGTGATCCAGGACAATATCGGCATTTACGCCTTCATAATCGTTCCCTATGAAGTTGTTAGAGATCTGCTTGATCACTGACCATGGAACATGCCTGGCGATCCTTTTTCTCTTATCAAGAATATTTTTTCTTGCTTCAGCTTTAATCCCCTTGAGAATAAAATTAATCCTTATTAGGGGGAACATTTTTTCTGAGTTGAACAGTGGAAACAATGAAGTGGTCCGGATTGCTCCATTCATAAGCGATTCAACATCGGCCGAATTACCAAGAGAGTTCTGGATCGTGAGATAGCAGCTGACAATGGAACCGGTTGTTTTAATGGAGTCCACAACCGTATAGGGCCTCAGGAACTCAAGGGTAACGTCGCTGTGATTCAAAAGGATCACTTTTTGTCCATATAATACTGCGGGCCTTTCCTGACCGGCTTGTCGAAATCCATTTCGAATTCCACTCTACCGTAGCCGCGGGTTCCGCTGCCTCCAAGGTAAGAATCCTCCAGGGCCTCTATGGAAGATTTCAGTATTTCTATGAACCGGGTTTCGTCATCATTTCTGTATAAGGAAAGGATGATGTCAACGTCAAACTCTACATCGGGAATAACTCTCTGGATGAACCTTGGTTTCGCAATGCCGTTTGACTGTATCCAGTTCTCTCCCTTCAGTTCAAGCCCACCGTCATAAAATTCAGAGTTAACTATCTTTTCTCTCCATTCCTTTGTGGGAAAGGCGTCCCGTATTATGATTCTGGTCGGTCCATTGGAGGGCTTTCCAGGCTCGATCCCATGTCCGAAGATCGTATCAACCTCCTCTGGCTGTGAGACAAGCATTGCCATCTTTCTAAGTTTTCCCTTAAGGCTACTTCCTGGTATATACGGCAGATCCTTGATACTCCCTTTTTCATTTTTGACGGGCGTGGTTATGACCGGCGAATCCACCCCGCCTATTTTGAGGGCCTCTCCACCGGCGCCGATATGAAGCCCCGTCAAAAGTCTTATCTTCCCAGAAAAGCATACATTCTCCTTCCACACCAAAGACTCAGCATCAACCATAGTTTTCACTTCCTCTTATAACTGTAGGCAATAAATGCCTCAAAAAATGTCCTGAACCTTTCAAGCGACTCGACCCATTTAGTACCAGTTTCCCTGTTTACCGTACTGACACATGCAGTCAGAAGTTTAAAAATATCTCCGGTAAGTACCCCTCTTTCCTTGGCGTAGTTAAGCCTTGCCTCCATCATTGCAAGCCTTATCTTCAATTTTGAAATATCCGGATTGGTCTGATTTCCGGACGATTTCTCGGCAATTTCCCACATATCCACGATATCGCTGTAAAACTTCCTTAGCTGATGGCTCGTAGTATCGTTTTTATTAGAGCTTGAATCTACAAATTTCCAGACAGTTCCCTCATAACCAAGCAGCAACTCCGGATCCACGGTTTCTCCGGTTATGAATTTTCTGGCATTTGCTATAAGTTCCTGCACTACACTGGGGTCCTCCCCCCTTCGGCCTGGATTCGGTCTCATCCTGTCATCCCATCTGCTATTCATTCATTTATCACCCCTTATCTTGAGTAACGCCACCCTTGATGTTACTCCAATGTGTCTAAATTCATCCTTTTTCCTTATCATTTCATACAGCTTTTCCATATTGTCTCCTCCAAAATTTCTGGAAAGATAGTAATAAAGATAATAGTCCGGGATCATCACCTCTTCCGGCCTGCCATCCCGATAGGGATTTTTAGCGTCGAGGTTAATCAGCAGGTATGGAAATGATTTCCCCAGGTTGCCGTTTTTCATTATCTCGGTGTAAATCTCAGTGGCAGTTTTCATGGAAGACTGAAACGATTCCCACGGCAGTGTGGAATCAAAAATTGTTAAACTGTCTTTTCTTCTTCGATCTGTTTGAAAATTCTTCGAACTCATAAGATTCTTTTCCGCCATTTCCACAGCCCTTCTTATGGGGTAAGAGTGGTGCATGGTCACGATCCCGCAGGATAGACCAATATAGGGGCCGGCAAAGTTCCTGAACATGCTCCTCAGCTCCAGAGAGAAATTAAGGATATTGCGCACCTCCCCAACAGCTGTGATGTCATCACCTCCAGAGAATATGACGTATACCCTGTTACTCTCAGCAACGCTGTTCAGGAATGCTGAGAAGAAAAATGAGATCAGGTATGATATTGTGGAGATCTTGCTGAGTGTGGGTTTGGAAAAACCGTATGCCATGATCTTCCCCATGTCGTCAACATCCATTTTTGCCACGGCAAGTGGCATACAGTCCCTGCCTTCTCCTCCAGACTCCTTGCACCCTGCCATTATATCGAAAGGCATTAAGCTTCTTGACCCCTTATCCTCAATGATGGGTACATTGTTGCCGAGAAATATGAACTTCCACGAGGAGGTATCTTTCTGAGTCCATCTCATAAAATCTGAATCGTTGATGCTTATGTCCTCGGAATATTCCGCGTGATCATCATCACGATCCTCGTCCATCGTGTACACTATTGTTGTGCTGCCGAAATTGAACACAATGGAATTCTCATCCTCGAATGCCGCAGCAGAATCATAAATTTTTTTATGGATCATGAGTTTTCCCAGATTCCTCACGAGTCTTGAACCCAGATTCTCCTCCCTCAGACACCAGAGACATTTTCCTTCCCTGACCGCCGTATCAAGTCCACAACTCGTACATGTACCTTCTCCCGGTTTCATCGGGTTGAAGAAATGATCAGGGTCGTCGTGAATGAGGATCTTTGCCCTACTTGTTTTTTTCCTGCCCGTCTCATCCCTCAACTCCTGAATCCTTTCTATGAGGTTGGAAGATTTTGTGTTGTCTTCAGGGCTTGAAAGATCGTCAAACGAAACGTTTCTAAAAGATATAACCGATGACAGCCTCCTGAAATCCATATAGCAGAACTGGTCGATCTCTCTCAACAATTCGTTCATTCTTTCCTCCGTATCAGGCTTCAGCGGGCACATGACGAGAAATCCTCCCGATCCTTCATACACGGTATTGTAGTCATAGAGCCCGAGCCTTATCTCAAGAAGCGACTGGATGGCATCACTCAACAGTCTCACGATGAAACTTCTACCGCGTGTTCTTCTGGATGCACGATCATCGGCCTTCTCTGCCCTGACTCGCCGAAATATATACTCCTGTATGCCGGATGTGTCGGCAGAGATCAGCAGGAAATCTGATTCATTGTACAGTTTGCAACTTGCTATGGCCGAAGTCATTTTCAGATGATCGAAAAGTGGTATCTCGGCCTTTGAGTACCAGAATGCAGACGGAACAGTCCTGACGGAATCCATGAGGATTGACGTCATCTTGTTCACATATTCACGCTTGAAATTCGGTCTGAATCTCATGGATGTCAATGCTTTAACAGAATAGCTGTCTATCCTCTTTAGAAAATCAAAATTGGTGCTTCCCCGATCCCAGCTCTCTCTGTCTTTAAAAAAGTTGATTGTATCGCTGGAATCATGCAGCATGTACATTGGAAAATAGTGCTGTTCTCCTCTCCAACTGTCTAGGTGACTGAATATTTTCTCCATTGCAACCGTGAACCGGTTTTTAAAATCCTCTGCCTGCTCAGGATCACGATCCTCCCTGTCATGGTCAGCGGAAGTCCGGTCAGAGAACTGCAGAATGCTCAGAAGTTTCTTAAAATTCCCATCCCTCTTCAGATCTTCCGGCAGATCATCTTCCCTGGTGTGATGATGCAGTACCAGATTTGAAATCAGTGAATAGATCCTTCCATCCCTCAGACCTGCGAGTTCATGCAACTCTCTTACTATCTGATGGCTGTAGAACTGATGGGTATTCCCCCTTTCGTATCTCTGCCTGACCTTTCCAATGTCGTGCAGAAGCGACGACACTGACAGGACAAACTCATCATCCGGAATATCACGTGGCATTTTGTTTCACTTCCACAGGGTTCAGGAAACCAAAACCCAGACTGTTCTTTTCACCTATTCCCGCGTCCACTATGAATCGGTAGAAATCCTTCTTTTCACTGCTTATCCTCTCTTTCCTGAGAATCTTCCATACTGTTCCTATTATGAGAAAATCCTTCCCGGACTTGCTCAGCCTGACCGCTACCTCCTTTCTCAAACGAAACGAGTCAAATATTGGTTCTGAAAGACTGAATGAATCGTTTCCGGTAAATTGCCTGTATTTTTTTTCTGCGTTATCCCTTATTCTATCAAGGAAGAACTCAAAATTTCCCCCTCTTTCAAAAGAGAAGTATATGTTCCGGTCATTATCTTCATACAGGACTACCGGGCTTCCCGATATAAAGGCCCCATGCCTTAATGAAACTGCAAATAGCTCCAGCCGCTTAACATTAAGTTTTGACTCCCGAAGATAAATTACTTTGGACTTTTCCAGCCCCTTCTTTAAATTCATTACAATTTCAGGATCTGGAGAGGAAAACATGACGCTCTTTTTCCCGCCCTTTGGCATGTTTCCGCTTGGAAAAAAATCACTGAAAGTGAAAAATTTGAAACCCTTGATATTGTGATAATCCTCCATACCCTGATCTCTAAGAATATAGTAGACAGCAGATTGGAACGAATACTTATCAAATGTGGATTCACTGACAGGACTTTCAGCTTCCACCGAAATAAGCAATCTCAATAGTATGTTCATGGTTCGGTTGATTTAAAAGTTTGTACAGCAGTATGACACATTATATATAATAGGGTGTCTCATATTTCAGCAACTGACGATCTTCATTATTTCCCTTGGATTTT
>JBMFWM010000063.1:0-8560 GCA_049965275.1 Thermoplasmata archaeon
CGTAATTTTCGGCTTATTGTCTGACAAAGATTATTTTAACCCGGCAGATAAAGGTTCATGTCAATAAGGATAGGAAAGGGCGTCTACATAGCTGAAACTGCGTCAATAATAGGCGAAGTCTCAATATCCGACGGTGTTTCTATATTCGACTCCGCCGTCCTGAGAGGAGATCAAGCATCAATAACCATAGGCGAGAACTCAAACGTCCAGGACAACGCCACAATTCATGTTGAAGTCGGGCAGCCGACCATAATTGGAAAGAATGTTTCAATAGGACATAATGCGATTGTGCATGGTGCGGAAGTCAGGGATAATGTGATTATAGGAATGGGCTCGATAATTCTGACAGGTGCTGTTATCAATTCTGGTACGGTTGTCGGTGCCGGAGCCGTCGTCACTGAAAATTTTGTTTCCGAGGAAAATTCAGTGCTTATGGGAATCCCTGCAAAGACTGTCCGGAGAAGCGATGAATATCTAAGATATGCACAGGCAAACGCACTTGCCTATATAGCTCTTCGAGAGGAATACTTATCAGGGAAATATCCAAGAACCACCGGCAAGCAGTTGAAATAAACAAGCTCTTATCTGCCATCCTTGCAGACATTTCGTTTTAGGCAAGAATATTATAGGCATAGTTCTATACATAGGCGTGGAGTCAGACCCCAAAATAATGAAGCCACTCTCAAGAATAGAAAGGGAGTTGCATGACCTTTCAGAGGCTGTCGAAGGAAAATTATCCGAGAGAGAGATGGAAAGGCTTTCTTCAATGCTGTCAGATGATCCGGCATTATTAAATTATCTTGTACTTGATGATTCTGCTGCAAACGACCTGACCTCGCTTTTCGCTGGGAAAAAGTCTTCTGTTGATCAGATCCAGAACCTTAGGGCCAAGATCCAGGTATTGCCTGACTGTAAAGGATTTATTTCCTTTCTCGACATGTGCATCGCCCTCAAGGAAAACAGGTTCGAGGACATCGTATCCATAGTAAAGAAGGAGTTCGGAGGCAAATCCACGGGAGCACCACTCAGGCTTCTACTCGCAAACGCAGCAAATATATCTGACAAGTTGTTCCTTTCGAACCTTTTTTCAGCCTGCAATATTTATGAATTCGATACGCTTTCCGCTTTCCTGGCACAGAAACCGGGTTACAGCGAGTTAATGCAGATATCAGGGAATTTTATCAATAATGGAAACAGGAAGGCTGCGATAGAGTTTCTTTCATCAGCAATACCAAAGAACGATGATCCCAGACTGTCAATCGATCTTGCCTCGCTGTTACTGCAGGAAGGAAAGCCATCAGATTCTCAGGCAGCTATTCACAGGGTTGACTTTGATGCCCTTGAAGACAGCAACTATCTTGCAAAATATATTGAGATACTGATGGAAACGGGGGATCTGAAGATGGCCCTTAGGGGAGTCAACCATGCATCATACATCTTCAAGGATGACCCAAGATTCATCATCCTGCATTCTAGGTGCCTTCGAAAGATGGATCGCGGGTCAGAAGCACTGGAACTCATTGACCAAAATGCATCATTCAGCCACGATCAGGCTGTAGCCGCTGAACGTGCGGAAGTCATGCATGAACTTGGCCGTTACCAAGAATATGTGGATACGATAGAGAAAGCGTACCCTCAGGGCATCCCGGAGGGAACAACAAAGTCACAATACATTGATGTGCTTGTGCGTCTCTCTCTATTCGACGAAGCCCTCAGGGAAATAAATTCTTCATTATCAATCAACCGTAACAACGTCGGGATGCTAAGAAAAAAGTTCCACGTGCTCACCCTTCTGAATAATTACTCTGAAGCCTACCAGACAGCGGAGCTGATACTGGCAGCCGATCCAAAGGACAAGGATGCAGCTCTTTTCATGCTCGATCAACTATTCAGAAGCGGTAATTATGAAAACTTCATCATCAAGCACGCCGCACTTAAGGCAACTGACCTTGGCGGCGTGGAAAACCTACTCGTCGCATCCCTAGTTTACACCGGTGAACTTGCGGAGGCGGTGAAGCATATTGAGGGAAAACCCGGCCTGCTCTCCTCTCCCCAAGTCATAGACTCAATTTTCTTCTCAATCCGTGAGGAGGAGCAGTTGCAGAAACTGATAGATCTTGCAGCAAGCTCCAGTAGGCTTGCACTCATGACTCTTTACAAGATCAAGGGCAAGTACATACTTATTGACGATTCGCTCTGGGAAATGATAAGACAGACAAAGTCAGAGGCGGTTGTCTGGACCGCTGTCTCTGTCGCCGTGAACTTCAGGAACAGGACTAAACCGGAACTGTTGTCGAGCCTGCTAGCCAGCAAGGCATTCGCCAATGTCAGCAACCTGGTTGATGCCATCGGCCTTGTATTTGCCGGAAAGTACACCGAGGAGATGTCAGATAGCAGGAAATTCATGTATCCACTTTCACAAGCACTTATAGATATCAGGGAAACAAAAGCGGCATCCGCGCTTCTCGAAGCGTCGCGGGATCCCAAGAAATCAGACCCGTTTTACCATTACCTTCTTTCCCGAATACAGACACAGGAAGGTGATACCGGATCAGCACGCAAAAGCATAATGAGGGCTCTTGGTCGCCTCACGAACCGCGACTTCCTGACTCATGCAATCAGGGTTGCGATTCTGGAAGGTGACTCCGACACAATCTTGCTTATGATTGACAAGATAATTGAGATGAAGGAACAAGACCACGTTGACCTCTCCCAGCTCTACAGATACCTAAGTGACTTGAGTCTCGCGGAACTGCAGAACAAGATCGTGGAAAGATTTGACCGCGTTGGATCAAAGAATCTATGGATAGAAAGGATGAGACGCGACCGGTACATGCGTGAAAATGACTTTGGGGAAGCTGAAAAGGTATCAAGAAAAATAGTTGTCAGCAAGTCAAAGCTCATAGACGATATCAAAAAACACGCAGAGCTGCTGGAATCAGCCAAGAAAGATCAGGAAAGAATAGAATTTCTCCAGGAAGAGCAGGGCAATGCTCAGGATCCACAGATTGATCTGTGGCTTGGCGACTACTACATGCTCAACAAGAACTACGAGAAGGCGATCGAGTCATACAAGAAGGCAGAAGCAAAGGGAATGAAGGAAAGCGAAATTCGAAATCTTCCTGAGGCACTCATTGAGATCGGCGAATATGAAACCGCCGAAAAGCTTCTAAAGTCCGGTCAGGGAAACGAGGTATCCCTGATAAAGCTGTATCACAGAACTGGCCGCATCCAGGAAGTAGTTGATCTTCTCAGGAGGGTCAACGTGAAGAACAAGGAAGAAGAGGCTGCCATACTTTACATATCGCGTATATTATGGGTCAACAGGCAGATCAGGGACACCATGATACAGTTGTTCCATGAAACTTCCAGCCTGTTTCTTGGTAAGATAATATCACAGCGCCTGCTGGAATCCAGGGATTTCATCGGTGCAGAGAGGGTTATGCGCGAGATACTGAAGAAATATCCCGAAGACGTAGAGAACCTCCGTAACCTTGGTGACCTCCTTGTGGAAATAAACCACCCGACAGAAGCCGTCTCAATCCTGATGAAAGGGACGAAATACATAAAGACAAAAAACGACATGGAGGATATAGTCAACAGGATCTGCCGGATATATTACGAAACAGGGGAATACAACCTCCTCACGGATTTCTTCAAGAAAAACCCGCAGATCCTCGATTCTACAAATATTCAATGGATCATACGCTCTTATATAGAGACAGGAGACTTTGATACAGCTGATAAGCTGGCAGGGCAATATCATGGTGCCCTTCTAAAGGAGGACAGTTTCCATGAGCTGATAGAGGAGATGAACCTTAAGAAGGAATTCCTCTCCATTCTTGGTTATGCAGCTCAGGTGTTCAGGGTTGAGTACAAGATAGGAAAGATACTTACATCGGAGGAGATGGTCTACACTGCAGGTATTCCTCTTGACGCGGTAGAGCGTGTCATACAGCTGATCAACAGTGACGAATACTACAGGGCGTCCGATGAGCGCCTGTATGAACTGGTGTCAAAGGACGTGATCCAGCGGGCGGTTAAGAAGAGCACCGTTGAGACTATAAATGATCTGAAGATATTTGTTATCTTCAGCAATCTCCCAAAAAGGGATGTGATCCTGTCAAAAAATGTCTATTCATACATTAAGAAGTGCATTTTACAGAAGCGCGATCCCATGCTTAATGATCCAGCATCCAATACACTCCTCAGATCGGCAATCAAGCTAGGCCTCAGGCCGGAGCCGCTGGATGTGGCATATAACCTGAATCTCGGGATCTCAGATGCCATGGATATATTAGCGCTCATGGAATACGTGGCGAAACTCAACTCATAGTGATTACAGTGCAGTACATTAACAGCTTTGACCGACAGGAAGTAAAAGATATTCTGGCTGCTGTATTAGTCTTGACAGCAGCATTCACAATCATATATTACAGGGACATAGCTTTTCCAAAAACAGGCCTTGGCTATCTGATCCTCTTCGGATTTGCTCTCCTGACTGTCCTGACAGCTTTTCTCATGCACGAAATGGCTCATAGGTATATGGCAAGGCGGCTTGGAGGATTTGGCAGGTTCAGGATCTGGGTCATGGGGGCACTTCTTGCTCTAGTCACATCTATCCTGGGCATCCTCTTTGCAGCTCCAGGTGCCGTCTATGTATCAGGAATATACTCAGCTGAAACAAATGGGAAAGTATCCCTCGCTGGTCCCGGCACAAACATGATTCTTGCGGGAATATTCTACGCACTTTACCTGGTTCTTTCGCCTTTCACAGGATATGCCTTCCTTCTGGGTTTTGTCGGCGCCCTCAATTCATGGTATGCTGTCTTCAACCTTATCCCAATACCTCCACTCGATGGATACAAGGTCCTGGTGTGGGACAAGACTATCTACATAATAGCTATAGCAGCAGCCGTCCTTATGAACATTCCCGGCCTCTATTTCGGCCTCATCTGAGTGCTTCAAGTATACCTGCAGAATCACCCGGATCTGGCGATAGGAAAAATATGGAATTCCTGCCGACTTCTATCTTATATGGAATCCTGAACGGGTAGGACTTTCCTCCTATCTCCAGGATAGTAGAATCAGCGTTTTTCATTCGGGGCCATATCCTTTCGGACGGGCTTATAATCAGACCAATAAACAAAGGTTCGTCAGATGCCACGAAATAATGATCTATCTTCACTTTTTCCTTTCCATGATCCGAGGGTATGACGATACTTATCACAGCAAGAATATCATACGGATCGATAAATAAGGTTTCGAAGATTCATACATTTTGGTTTAGGAAATAATGCAGAGAAAGGATTTATACAGTCAGAAAATACAGGGGAAGTATCTGCCTGCAAGGCAGTTAGTATAGAGGTAATTTAATGACTAGTCGAAATACATGTTCATCGTGCGGGGAAGGATTGGTAGAAGCAGGATTCTCGATTTTCGAATGTCCATCCTGCGGTCAGGAAGAAATCGGTAGATGCAACAGCTGCAGGGAACATTCAACGAAGTATGTCTGCACAAAGTGTTCCTTTGTGGGACCATAGGTGAATTAAATGGGAGATGTGGCGGTTGTTCTCAAGATACTGCCGAGTGACAGCGACGTCAACGTAACAGCCATGATGGCAGCCGTTAAGGAGGCACTAAATGGCATCTGCGAACTCAACAAGATCGAGGAACAGGAAGTTGCATTCGGGCTGAAAGCCATCAGGCTTGAAGTTATTGTTCCCGACGAAGAAGGTAAAATTGGAGCGGTTGAGTCAAGGCTTCAGTCAGTTGACGGCGTCGGCCAGGTTGACACGGACGAGGTCACCCTAGTTTGAATTGTTCATAAATGTTTTTCACTTTTACGATCCTGAACGTATTCTTTCTTGTAATCCTCTTGCTTATTTTTGCCGGTCTGATGGCCATATCCTTCCGGCCAGCTTACAAGGATCAGGTTTTCGGTGACTTCGGCGAAAATGTTCTGGTCATACTTCCCTGCAAGGGTAAGGATGTAACCCTTTACGAGAACATCACTTCGCTACTTGAACAGGATTATCCTAATTACCGGATCCTGGCAGTAGTCGATTCGATCTCCGATCCAGCTATGCAGGCAATCCGCGATCTAAAGATTGATTATCTCGTAAGCAAGACTGAATGCCAGCATTGCAGCGGTAAGGTCAGGGCAATTGCGTCTGCAATCGAGAAATTTCCTGATGTTCCTGTTTATGTGGTCGCGGATTCTGACGTAACATTCCCGAAAAAATGGCTGACGAACCTTGTAAAACCTCTGGGATCGCCTAAGACCGGAGTCAGCACGACTTTTCCGCACTTTGAGCCAACCGGTGGTATATGGTCCAGGATAAAGTCAGTCTGGGGTCTCGTCGGCATAGGTCTCATGCAGTCCCGCCTCACGCGATTTGTATGGGGCGGTTCAATGGGCTTCCGGAGGAATCTCCTTGAACCTGAGGACATTGAATACTTCAAGAGACATGTCTCGGATGATGTTGCTATCATGAGGATTGCCAGAAAAAAAGGGTTGGAAATCTGCTATGTACAGGCGGCAGCACCAATGATAAACTCTCCCGATGATTACAGAACCTTCAGGGAGTGGTCAAACAGGCAGACTGCTCTTTCGATAAGTGCAAGCAGATCTATTCTCCGGTACGGGGTTCTCTTTTACTCTTCGGAGATAATACTCCTGATCGGTGGAATTGTTTTTTCATTCTTTTTCACGCCTGTTTTCCTCTTTCTGCTGGCTCCTTATCTTCTCTTTGCTTATCGCAACGTCCAGAACCACCATAACGGCGGATTATATGTATTCCTTATTGCCCTGATTATACCGTTCATTTCCATGAGCAACCTGATCAAGGCCGCTGGAATGGATGTGATACAGTGGCGTGGTTCTGAATATGACCTTACGAAGCAGCCCTGAAATCCTCAAATTATTATATTGCCGAATCATCAAATGTACATGAAGTCAGGGCAGAAGAAGAGGCTGTTTGGTACAAACGGGATCCGTGGTATACCCAATGTCGATATTTCACCAGCCTTTGCCATGGAAATAGGGCAGTCAATAGGTTCATATTTCGGTGTTGAGAGGATTGCAATTGCAAGGGACACACGTGTAACAGGTAACATGATCGAGTCTGCTGTTGCATCAGGGATAATGTCATCCGGCAGGAGCGTAATCGAACTGGGAATACTGCCTACTCCTGCCCTGCAGTATTATTGCAAGACACATGGCATTTACGGCGTCATGATTACAGCATCGCACAATCCTCCGCAGTTCAACGGGATAAAATGTATAGACCGTGATGGTACCGAACTTTCGGAGGATAACGAGATCGCCGTAGAGGATGTGTATTTTACAAAAAAGTTTGCCGTCTCCGACTGGAGCGCATGCGGCACTCTGAGTCATGATAATACAGCTGCGGATTCCTATGTTACAGCGATCCTCAAGAAGGTCGATTCAGCATCAATATCCAAGGCAGCATTCAAGGTCGCGTTTGACGCCGGTAATGGGGCGTCCTATCAAACAACACCGGCTATGCTGACTGCACTGAATAGCCGCCTCGTTTCGCTGAATTGCAATGCCGATGGTCGCTTTACCTCGAGAGAATCGGAACCAAAACCAGAAAACCTCTCGTCCCTCATAGGCATGGTGAAGTCCGGAAACTTCGATCTCGGTATTGCGCATGATGGTGATGCAGATCGTGCAGTCTTCATAGATGAAAACGGTATATTCATAGATGGAGACAAGACACTTTCCCTCATCGTAAGGTATACGGCCCACAAAGGTGACGTCGTCGTCACCCCAATAAGCAGTTCCGACTGCATTTCCGATGTCTGCAAAGAAGTTGGAGCCACTCTTGTCAGGACGAAGGTTGGCGCACCGATAGTGTCAAGGAAAATGATAGACACCAAGGCAAAGATCGGAGGCGAGGAAAACGGGGGCGTCATTTATTCGAGCCACCAGTTCTGCAGAGATGGAGCAATGACGGCTGCGCTCGTCCTTCAGCTAATGGCAGTGAGCAAGAAAAGCATATCTGAGCTGATCGGCGAACTCCCCAAATATACGCTTACAAAGAGAGCAGTGCATATAAGCAAGCCATGGAATGAATTGCTGCAATCTCTGGAGACGGAATTTTCCGGGAAGGATATCGATCGGACGGATGGCATCAAAATCAATGAAGGAAAAAACTGGGTATTGATAAGGCCATCCGGTACAGAGCCCATTGTGCGTCTCTATGCACAAGGAAAAGACGAAAAGGAATCATCCAGACTAGCGGATCTCTATCAGGCGAAGCTGGAAAAGATCATGAAATAAGATCTTACGATTGTATCCACTGACTACACTTTTGCGGTCTGCCGCTAAATCCAATGTTTTACATCTTATCATAGATAAATGAATGAGAGAATTTTTCACCAACGCTTAGCTCCTTTTCCCTGAACATTGTTTGTTTTACCTGCCCTGATCCCACGCCAATCTATCTCACGACTTTATAAGAATTCCAAAGATTCGAAGTATGCTCTACTATAAAACATAGGAATATTTCATTTCTTAGCGCCTATTTTAAAC